>CBFDEF010000201.1:0-1504 GCA_965603755.1 uncultured Arcobacteraceae bacterium | reverse complement strand
CGACGGGCTCATAACCCGTAGGTCGCTGGTTCAAATCCAGCTTCCGCAACCAATTATTTTTAATCCCTTATAAACATTGACTTTCAAGCAACATTTAAATTATTCGGTGCCATTTTGGTGACACTTTGGAACATTTTATTATCTAAAAATGTAGCTCTTTTTTTCTTATCTCTTTTTATATATCTTGAATATTTTGATAATGTAGTTGTACTATCTTTATGTCCTAACATATTTGATACCCAAAGAATATCTTCATTGTTTGATAACATTAAAGTTGTAAAACTATGTCTTGTATGATATATAGGTCTATAGTCTAAACCAACAGCTTTTAAATCTCTTTTCCAATGAGTTTCTCTAATTCTTTTTATATCATAAAAGTGTTCATTGTCACTATTTAAAAATATATAAGAGTTTAGATGACCAGTTAGATTATATTGATCTTGTAGATATGGTAAAAGTGTATCAAGAATATCTATAGTTCTAATACTAGATTTAGTTTTAGGTAAATCTATTTCACCATTTTTAATTCTTCTACTTATCTCTATTTCTAGATTTGAAAAATTCACATCAGACCATTTTAAACCAATTAACTCTCCACTTCTAGCACCTGTAAAAAATGCCGTTGCTTAAAAGTTTCTAAATTGACCTTGTGTATTAGATAAGATAAGTTGTATCTCATCTAAAGTAAATGGATTTATCTCTGCTTGTTGAATAATAGGTGTTTTAACAACACTTAAAGGATTTTTATCAACTATTTCATCTTTTATTGCATCATTATACATTGTATATAATACAGTTCTAATAGTTTGAATCCTTGCACTACTAACACCTTTATCTAAAAGATAATTTTGCCAAAGTTCTATATGTGATGGTTTTATCTCATTTAGTTTTCTTTTACCTAAAAACTCTTTTATGTGATTATTGTATATACCTACATAATCTTTTTGTGTTAAAGCTTTTCTTCTATTTTTATGAAGTTCTAGAGATTTAATTATAAATATATCTACTGTTGGTACTTCTATAGTGTTTTTAAATAACTCGTCATTTTTATGTTGGACTAATAAATCAGGAAATATCTCATTTTCAACAAACTTTCTGTTTGCCTTTGTATCTTCTAAACCAAGTGGCTTTCTAACTCTTTTACCATTTGAAGTATATGAGTACCAAAGTTCTACTTTGATAATTTTTCCGTTTTTATCTTTTCTTGTTTTTTTTGTTATGTTAAATTTCATATTATAAATCCTCGTGATTCTAATACTAGATTAACCATAAATACAACAGTTGATATTATATTGTAATCTAGGTTAAAAATTTGATTGTATTTTTTCTAGTACTTGTTGTTTTAGTAGTTCATCTTTAGAAGATAGTTTATTACTCATTATCCATTCATCTATTTTAAGCTTATCAAACATTCTAGTCTTTTGTTGTTGGTAGAAGTGTACACCACTAATAAAAGTTTCATCTTGTACTTTTTTATTTATAGTTTCTTTTGAGTATGGTATAT
>CBFDEF010000200.1:0-1515 GCA_965603755.1 uncultured Arcobacteraceae bacterium | reverse complement strand
CTCATTGCTTGGTTTTTACCATAATTTGTTTGTTCTGCAATTGTAGTATCTTCAGAATATAAATCCGTTTTTCTTAAACCTAAAGATGCTTCAGTAATAGTAGCTTTAGCAACCTCTGGTTTTGCAGCTTCTGTACTATCCATACATCCACTTAAAAATATACTAGTCGATACTGCTAAACTTAAAGTTATTTTATTTATCATTTTCATTTTTAATTTTCTCCTTTGCGAGTTTTCTTATAGAAAAGTTAAGGGCATCATCATCACACACCTCAACACATCTACCACAGTTTGTACATGCACCATCTAGAACCTGTAAAGACTCTTTACTAACCATAAATAATACTTGGCTTTCTGGACACACCTCTTTACATTTCATACACTCAGTACATTTTACTTCATCATGGTCTACTCTTATAAGTCCAACTTTTCCAATAGTTCCATAGAAACCACCAAGAGGACAAATATGACCACACCAACCATTTTTCAATATAAATAGATCAAAAAGAAAGATCACAAGAGCTGCTGTCCATCCAAGTCCTACTCCAAATATAATAGCTCTATGAGTTATTGATATTGGAGATATAAACTCAAATGCAGTTACACCCAAAATATATGAAAGAACTAAACTAAGTCCTAATACCCAATATCTTATAGATCTACTTGCTGGTTGTTTTTTTTGAATTTCATTAAATCCAAGTTTTCTTCTTAAATAGTTTGCAGCATCTGTTACCATATTTATAGGACATACATAACTACAAAATACTCTACCACTTACCAGTCCATAAGCCACTGTTATTATCAACGAACCTATTACTAAGTTTGTTGTTATAATAGCACCAGCTGCAAACATTTGTAATGCTGCAAAAGGATCACTTAAGGGTATTAAACCAAAAAGTAGTGATGTACTTAAATTTCCTTGTATAAAATTCCATCCCCAATAATTACCACCAACATAAAGCAACATCAAGCCAATTTGTGTAAATCTTCTTAATATAAGAAACCTATAATTTGCCCATATTTTAGTCATCTAATAGTCCCCCCATATCATTTAAAGAATCAACAGCTGTCTCTTTGCTTAATTCTGTTTTAGTAATTTCGGCATGTGCATTTTCAAGTCTTTTCTCATCTGCTTTATCCCAACCTTTAATATAGTGATCACCTAAAGTTCCAATTACTATATCCCTAGGAACTATAGTAATTGTTGCTTTTTTAGTTACACAGGCTCTTTCACAAAGTCCACAACCTGTACAAAAATCACTATCTACAATTGGTTTTAGAAAAGCATGCTTTCCTGTTCTCTCATTTTTTTCATACTCTAGATATATAGCTTTATCCATTAAAGGACAAGCTCTATAACACGCATCACACTGAATACCCCAAAAGGCTATACAGTTTTTAGTATCTACAACTGCTACGCCCATTTCTGCTTTATTTATATCAAGCTCTCCATTTGTTGTCACAGTTAATTCATCCAATGCTCCTGTAGGACATACAGGAACACATGGAATATCTG
>CBFDEF010000199.1:0-1571 GCA_965603755.1 uncultured Arcobacteraceae bacterium | reverse complement strand
ATTGATTCTATTAACTGTCTCTTCTACACCTAAAATTGCAATTACATCATAAACTGATGGGGCTTGAGTGCCACCTGTAAGAGCTATTCTTATTGGTTGAAAAAGTTGAGGGAACTTTAACCCAAATTCTGTAATAAAAGGTTTTGTAACAGCTTCTATATCACATGCAATATGAAGTTCTGTATCAGTAGACTTTAACAATTCTGTATATGAATTTAACATATCTACAGTAGTCTCTTTTACAAACTTTTTAACACCTTTTTTCTCATAAGATGTTGGAACTACAAGTATATTTGAAATAGCATCTTTTAACTCTACAAGAGTATTAGCTCTCTCTTTACATAGATCTAAAACCATCTCTTTTTTATCATGTCCATGTATCTCACATTCATGAAATTTTAAATCTTCTGCTAATCTATCATTAGTTACATTTTTAATATAATGTGCATTTAACCAGTCTAATTTTTCTGTATTATATGCAGATGCTGATTTGTTTATATTTTCTGGATCAAATAGCTCAAGCATCTCATCAAGTGTAAAAATCTCTTGATCTCCGTGACTCCATCCAAGTCTTACTAAAAAATTTAAAAGAGCTTCAGGTAAATATCCAAGTCTTTTATATTCCATAACGTCCATAGCACCATCTCTTTTAGATAGTTTCTTTCCTGATGGATTATTTATCATAGGTATATGATAAAATTTTGGTACATCAAATCCAAGTAAATTATAAACTACAATTTGTTTTGGTGTATTTGATAAGTGATCATCACCTCTTAATACATCTGTCATACCCATTAATGCATCATCTACAGCTACAACAAAATTATACGTAGGAGCTCCATTACTTCTAGCGATTACAAAATCATCAACTTGATCCGCTGTAAACTTCATAGCACCCTTTACACCATCTTCAAACTCTATATCACCCTCTAGTGGTGCTTTGATTCTAATAACAGGCTCTACACCCTCTGGTGGTGTTCCTGTAAAATCTCTATAAGTACCATCATAACGTGTAGTCTCTTTAGCTGCCATCTGCTTCTCTCTTAAAGCATCTAACTCTTCTCTACTCATGTAACACTTATATGCTTTACCCTCTTCTAAAAGCTGATTTATATATTTTGTATATATATCAAATCTTTTTGATTGGTACTCAATCTCACAATCACTATCCATACCAGACCAATCAAAAGCTTCAATAATAGCTTTTACTGCATCTTCACTATTTCTAGCTTGGTCAGTATCTTCAATTCTAAGTTTAAACTCACCCTTAGTTTTTTTAGCCCAAAGATAACTATAAAGTGCAGTTCTTAAACCACCAATATGTAAATATCCTGTTGGACTTGGAGCAAATCTTGTTATTGCCATTTTCTATCCTTTTATTCTTTTATAAATTGTTTTTTTCCCATAAAGTACCATTTGTACTGTCCATAAGTGATATACCCATGCTAGAAATTTCATCTCTAATTTTATCACTTAATTCAAAGTTTTTATCTTTTTTTGCTTCGGCTCTTTTTGATATAAGCTCTTCTATTTTATCTTTTTCATCTTGTGAAATTCCAAATTGAAAATAT
>CBFDEF010000198.1:0-1576 GCA_965603755.1 uncultured Arcobacteraceae bacterium | reverse complement strand
TGACAAAATATATATTTGTAACAGGTGGGGTTTTAAGTAGTTTAGGTAAAGGTGTTACTAGTGCAAGTATTGCTGCACTTTTAAAACAAAGTGGATTTGATGTAAGTATGCTTAAGATTGATCCTTATTTAAATGTAGACCCAGGTACTATGTCTCCTTTGGAGCATGGTGAGGTTTTTGTAACTGCTGATGGTGCAGAAACTGATCTGGACTTAGGTAACTATGAAAGATTTATTGATAAAACTTTAGGAAAGATGAATAACTTTACTACGGGTCAAGTTTATAGTAGTGTAATTCAAAGAGAGCGTGAGGGTGGATATCTTGGTCAAACTATACAAGTAATACCTCATATTGTTGATGAGATTAAAAGTAGAGTTTATACTGCTGGAAAAGGTCATGACTTTTTAATAGTTGAACTTGGTGGAACTGTGGGAGATATAGAGGGCTTACCTTTTATGGAAGCTGTTCGTGAAATAAGACATGAGAACCCAAAAACTACAACTATGAATATTCATGTAACTCTTATCCCTTATATTGCAGCTGCTGGCGAGCTTAAAACAAAGCCCACACAACATAGTGTTCAAGAGTTAAGAAGAATTGGTATTATGCCACATATGTTAGTTTGTAGAACAGAGAAAAAACTTCCTGATGAGTTAAAAAGAAAGTTAGCTTATTCTTGTGATGTAGATGAAGATGCAGTAATAGAAGCAGGTGATGCAAAAACAATATATCAAGTTCCTATGAAGTTTTTAAATGATGGTATTTTAAAATCTATTGCAAAACATTTTGAACTAGAAGCTATGAATCCAGATATGGATGAGTGGGATAATTTAGTAAAACATATAGTAGCACCAAAAAATGAGATGACAGTTGCATTTGTTGGTAAGTATTTAGAACTAAAAGAGGCTTATAAATCTTTAACGGAAGCCCTTATCCATAGTGGAGCTCATCTAAATACAAAAGTTAATATTAATTGGTGTGACAGTGAAGTTATAGAAAAAAAAGGTGCTAAAGAGATTATTGGTGATAATGATTGTATTTTAGTAGCTGGTGGATTTGGTAGCAGAGGTGTTGAGGGTAAGATAGAAGCTATTAAATATGCAAGAGAAAATAAAATTCCATATTTAGGTATTTGTTTAGGAATGCAACTTTCTATTATAGAGTACTTAAGAAATGTTGTTGGTATAAAAGAGGCTACAAGTGTTGAGTTTGACAAAGATACTGCAGAACCTGCAATATATCTAATAGAACAATTTTTAGATACTACAGGTGATACACAAATTAGAACAACACAATCTCCAATGGGTGGAACACTTAGACTTGGTGAGTATCCATTTGAATCTAAAAAAGGTAGTCATTTAGAAGCTGCTTATGGGGCGGGTATTTCAAATGAAAGACATAGACATAGATATGAAGCAAATCCTACTTATAAAGAACAGTTAGAAAAAAATGGTATGATTATTACAGGTGAATCAAATGGTTTAATCGAGGTTGTAGAGATAGAAGATCATCCTTGGTTTGTAGGTGTTCAATTTCATCCAGAGTTTACAAGTAGTTTACAAACTCCAAATCCTAT
>CBFDEF010000197.1:0-1577 GCA_965603755.1 uncultured Arcobacteraceae bacterium | reverse complement strand
TGGTGAGTTTGCTAGATACTATCAGGTTCATGGATTAGGTGTGGAGTTAGCAGAAGCTTGTGCAGAGCTGGTTCACAAGCAAGTAAGACTTGATTTAAATATAGTTGATGATGAAAAACCAACATTAAATGATGTTAGAATGAAAAACTACCAAGGTTGTAGATACAGTCCTGGCTATGCTTCTTGTCCAGACTTAGCAATGAACAGAACAATCTTTGATCTACTTAAGCCAGAAAAGTATGGAGTGGAATTAAGTGAAACATATCAAATACACCCTGAACAAAGTACAGTAGCTATAATAGTTCCAAATAAAGAAGCTAAATATTTTAATATTTAGTTCTCTTAGCTAAAATCTAGATGATTCTTATACACACGGCTTTATTATGTGAAGCGCAAACTTTTATAGAAGTTTTAAAACTGAAAAAAATAAACTCAACTCCAAAAATATATACAAATGACAAATATTTAGTTTTAATAGGTGGTGTTGGGCAAGATAATACTTTAAATAGTTTAGAGTATATTTTTCAAAACTACAAAATATCAAAAGCTATAAATATTGGAATAGCTGGTGTAACTAACAAAGATATAAAAATAGGTGAACTTTTTTGTTGTAATAAAAAGATGGATACTATAAAGTGGTTACCACTAAAAACAGTAGATACAGCAAAAGTTGAAAAAGATTTAAATGAA
This sequence comes from uncultured Arcobacteraceae bacterium, assembly GCA_965603755.1. GTDB lineage: Bacteria > Campylobacterota > Campylobacteria > Campylobacterales > Arcobacteraceae > JAIOSF01. The sequence continues at coordinate 887 of CBFDEF010000197.1, read as the reverse complement.
AACTCTCTTTATGATATGGAGGGTAAATATTTTTTAGATATTTGCCTAAATAATTTAGAAAAAAATGATGTTTTTATTTTTAAGGTTGTAAGTGACTATTTATGTGATGAGATTTTACCAAAAGATTTTATTAAAAAATTGATAAAAGATGCAGCAGCTCCAATAATAGATGATTTCATTTAAACTTCATCTTAATCTACTATAATTATATGATACAGGTAAAGGGCTTTTATGAAAATTTTAATAGTTGAAGATGATGAAAATATACTATCTTTTTTAAAAAGAGGTTTTCAAGAGGAAGATTATATTATCGATAGTGCTGATGATGGGGATGATGGTGAATATCTAGCTACATCAAATAGTTATGATATTATTATTTTAGACTGGATGTTACCAAATAAAAGTGGAATAGAGATATTATCATCAATAAGAGAACAGAATATTACAACACCTGTAATTATGCTAACAGCAAAAGGTGAAATAGATGATAAAATTGAGGGTTTAACATATGGTGCTGATGATTATATGTCAAAGCCTTTTAGTTTTAAAGAGTTACTAGCACGCTCAAAAGCACTTTATAGACGATCAATATCTGTAGCTAGTAATAGTATAAATATCAAAGATATTATTATAAACATAGATGCAAAATCAGTTACAAAAGATAATCAAGAGTTAGAATTAGCACAAAAAGAGTATGAACTTTTACTATTTTTGGCAAAAAATAAAAATAAAATTGTCTCAAACGCTATGATAGAAGAGCAACTATGGAACAATGAAGAGTATATAAATAGTAATGTAATACAAGTAACTATCTATAATCTTCGTAAAAAACTGGGCAAAGAGTTTATAAAAAGTTCAAGAGGATTAGGATATAAAATTGAGGTTTA
>CBFDEF010000196.1:0-1623 GCA_965603755.1 uncultured Arcobacteraceae bacterium | reverse complement strand
TACAAATAAACTTCAAATTGTATTTTGGATAAAATGCATTATACTTAACACTAAAAAGGGAAGTTTAAATGAGATTACGAGATATACAAAATAGAATGAGTGAAAATATAAAGGAATTAAGAGAAACAGAAGCTATTTTTTTAACAAATAATGACTCAATCTCTTTACCAACTAATGAACAATAATATCACTCCTCAATTTTTAATCTATAAATCAGACAACCAAGATGTAAAAGTAGATGTACTCTTACAAGATGAAAACATTTGGCTTACCATTGAGCAGATGGGAGAACTTTTTGGAAAAGGTCGCTCAACAATAAATGAACATATATTAAACATCTATAAAGATGGAGAGCTAGAAAAAGAGTCATCTATGAGAAAAATCGGAAAAACCGATTTTTCTACTAAACCTACAAATTTTTATAATCTTGATGTGATAATCTCTGTTGGATATAGAGTAAAATCAATCCAAGGTGTAAGATTCAGACAATGGGCAACAAAAAGGCTTCAAGAGTATATAATCAAAGGTTTTACTATGGATGATGAGAGACTCAAAAATCCTGAGCAACCATTTGGAAAAGACTATTTTAAAGAACAATTAGAACGTATAAAAGATATTCGTTCTAGTGAGAGAAGATTTTACCAACAAATCACAGATATTTATAGTGAATGTAGTATTGATTATGATAAAAATTCACAAGATACAAAAGAGTTCTTTGCTACTGTTCAGAATAAACTGCATTGGGCTATAACAAAACAAACTGCATCTGAAATAATATATTCAAGAGCCAACCATGAAAAAGACCATATGGGATTAACTACTTGGAAAACTGCTCCAACAGGGAGAATTAGAAAAACTGATGTTATTGTGGCTAAAAACTATTTACAAGAAAAAGAGTTAAAAACTTTAAACAGGATTGTAACTATGTATCTAGATTATGCAGAACATCAAGCAGAACGACAAATTCCTATGATTATGAGTGATTGGTCTAAGAAACTAAATACTTTTTTAGAATTTAATGAACATGATATTTTACAAGACGCAGGAAAAGTAACTGCAAAAATTGCAAAAGAATTTGCAATAAGTGAATTTGAAAAATTTAAAGTAATACAAAATAAATCATATCAGAGTGATTTTGATATACTACTAGGTAAGATTAACATTTAGGCGTTAATTCTCACACTTAAACTTATAGTTTACAGATAATTTTTGTACAAAATCATTTCCTATTGGTGAACTTACCACACTAGAAATTTGCATCTCACTTCTGTTTAATTGAGCTCGTGGATAGTAGTGATTATTAGATAAATTTATATTTGATATACTGCAGTTTGAAAATATTTTATTTAGATATTTTTTATACTCTTTTGCATATGTGTATCCTTTATTTTCTAAATCCTCTAATATATCCTCTTTTTTTTCAGGTGACACTGTATACTCTAAACTGCCCTGTGTTATTTGTAAATCTTGATTATTTTTGACACTATTTAATAGAGTCTCATATCTATTATTATTTTCAAAACGACAATCAAAGTTTACATTTCCAACATAACCATCTTTTACTTTTGTATAGTTTCCATTCTCTTTTAAAGTTTTATAGTTTGGTTTAATTGTATATTTTCC
>CBFDEF010000195.1:0-1626 GCA_965603755.1 uncultured Arcobacteraceae bacterium | reverse complement strand
TGCTGTAAAAATTACTGAACCAAATTTATCAAAATAGAATCCTTTTACTTTTCTTTGTAATGTCGCCAATCTTGTAACCCCATATAGATATTCTGATTCTATATATAAAACTGGATCACATATTAAAAAATCAATATCTTTAGTTTCTATCTTACTTTTTATCTCATCATATTTTTCTAAAGGGTATAATTTAAATTCATACCCTTTGATATGTTTATTTAAATAATCTATTGTGGAACTCCACTCTTTATAGGCCATGTCCATACCTTTCCATGCCCTAATACCTACAATAATTTTTGTTTTATTGGTTGTAATATTTTCATTTTTCTTATTATGGTTAGTTGCGAATAATAAGGAAAACCCCATGATAACAGCTATCAATAATCTCATAAAAATCCTTTGTTAATTTAATTACATTTTCACTACAATATTATATCCAATAGTTTTTTAATTCTCAATTGACTTTTAATAGACCAAATAGTTCAAAAGTTAAATCTCTTAGTTTAGATCTATTTTTGTTCTTTGAGTTTAAAAATTATTTTAAAGCAGGCACCTTTATAAGTTTTTCCATTATACTCATAAGCCTCATTATGAACTGAGATAATTGCATTGTGTCTTTCTTTGATAATTTGATGAACCATAGAGAGTCCTATCCCCGTACCTACTGATTGATGTTTTGTAGTAAAATATGGTTCAAATATTCTATTGATTATATCAGGGGAAATGCCTCCTCCATTATCAAGAATTTTTAGTTCTAATGTGGTTTTATTAAGTTTTTTTGTTGAAATAAATAAAAGCTTTTCTTCATCAATCCCTTTCATTGCATCTTTTGAATTATTAATAATATTAATCAAGGCTTGTGAAAGTTCATTTTTATTTCCATATATATCTATATCTTCATCTATATCGCTTATTAAAGTGATATAGTTATTCTTTAGAGTAGCATCTATTAAGCTCAATGTTTCTTTCAATACATCTTTTAGACTTATATTTAAATACTTTATGTCACCTTTAATAAAATTTTTAAAATCATCAATTGTATTGGATAGATAATTTGCCTGATCTATAATTTTATTTGAAAATTCTTTTATATCATCTTTTGTCAAAATATCATAATCTGATTTTAGTTCCATACCACTCGCACTGGTTGTAATAACACTAAGAGGCTGTCTCCATTGATGGGCAATATTACCTATCATCTCACCCATACTTGCTAATTTTGCACTTTGTGCCAAGGCTTGTTCTTTCTCTTGGTTTTTCCTTACTTCCTCAGCCACTTTTGATTTTAAATTTTCATTGTAGTTTTGCAGTTTCTCTCTTTCATCAGAGATAAGTTCAACAAATAGATCAAAGTTTTGTTTGATACTAGTTATCTCATCGAAATGCTTATCAGAGATTGATCTCTTATCTATATTGATTTTACCAGATAGCTCCTCTATCTCATTAGTCAAAGTATTCAAAGGTTTAAAGCTGTACTTTATAAAAACAAACATTATTAAAGCTAAAAATAAAATGGCAATAGATAGAAGTAATATGTTTTTATTAAAGGCATTATTGATACTTGAAAAAACATTATTTGTACTATTTAGAATGAGTAGTTTCATTTTTAATCTGTTAAAATTATAA
>CBFDEF010000194.1:0-1640 GCA_965603755.1 uncultured Arcobacteraceae bacterium | reverse complement strand
CATAATCATAAAAGTAACCAAAAGGTTACTTTTATAGATTAAAATAAATAAAGATTAGAACTAGTTTTAGTTTTAATCTTTATTTATTTTACAGGATAACAAAATAAAAATTTAAAAATTTAAAACATAGGAGTTTTCATGCGTGGTAAAAGAGTAGCAATTGTAGGTGTTGGTAATGTTGGTTCATCGGTAGCATATAGTTTAGTTATGAGTGGTGCTTGTCATGAAGTTATGTTAAGAGCAAATAATTTTGATAAAGCAAAAGGTATTGCACTTGATTTATCTCAAGCTTCTCAAGCTGCTAGAAAACATACAATTGTAACAGTTGCTGAAACACTAGAAGATGTAAAAGATTGTGATGTTGTTGTTATAACAGCAGGTAGTCCAAGACTTCCTGGAATGAGTAGAGATGATTTGCTTATTAAAAATGCTTCTATTATGAAAGAATTAATGAGTTCTATTAAAGTAACTTCTCCAGATGCTATTATTATACCTGTTTCAAATCCTCTTGATGCAATGGTATATGTAGCACTTAAAGAATCAGGTTGGCCAAGAAATAGAGTTCTTGGTATGGCTGGTATTTTAGATAGTGCAAGAATGGCTCACTTTGTTTATGAAAAACTAGGATATGGTGCTGGACAAATTAGATGTTCTGTTATGGGTGGTCATGGTGATGATATGGTTCCACTTCCTAGATTCTCTACAGTAGCAGGTGTTCCTTTAACTGACCTATTATCTTGGGATGATATAAATGAGATTATAGAAAAAACTAAAAATGGTGGTGCCCAAATTGTATCATTATTAAAAAGTGGTAGTGCATATTATGCACCAGCTAAAGCTGCTGCTCTTATGGTTGAAGCAGTTCTAAGTGATAAAAAACAGATATATCCATGTGCAGTTATGCTTGATGGTGAGTATGGATATACTAATACTGTTAGTGGTGTTCCTGTTATGATTGGTGCTAATGGTGCTGAAAAAGTTATTGAAGCAAATCTTAATGATGATCAAGATAGAAAATTTGCTAAATCTGTTGGAAGTGTAAAAGAGTTAGTCGATGCACTTTACAGTAATGGTTTTTATGAAAACTAGTATATAATACAAACAAAGAAAAAGGCTCATTTTATATGAGCCTTTTTTTATTTCAAACAAACTTTTAATAAGGTAACAATATGACAAAAGAACAATTTTTAACAGATATACAAAAACTATATGATTTTATATCTGAACAAAAAGCTGATATAAATAAACTATATGAATATTTAGAAAAAAACCAAGATGAAAAACTTGACTTAATAAAAACATTTGCCAAAAAACTAAATTTAGAATTAACATCAGACTTAAAACTAGCACTTATTACTAGAGTTGTAAATTTGAGAGATGATGGATTAGTACAAGTTTTAAAAAAAATTGGAAAATCAGAAGATGAGATTATAGAACTACAAGAGTTGTCATATCAATTTGCAAAAGAATTTTGGTTAGATATTCATCATAATACAATAGAATATATCACTTCAAATAACTTATTGACACCTTTTTATCAAGAGATATTTAAAGGTGTTTATATGGTTGGTTTAGAGATATCTAAATGGCAAACTTCATGGACAAAACTTATTATAAATGGTGTAAATAAAGATTTACTT
>CBFDEF010000193.1:0-1649 GCA_965603755.1 uncultured Arcobacteraceae bacterium | reverse complement strand
ATATACCAGGATCTTCATCGAAAGTTATCATTCCATAAATTGTATCATTCTCTTCAATTACAACAGAATAGTTATTATCAGCAACGCCATGCGATAGCGAATCATCAACAAACTTTTTCTGACTATCTACACTAAAATCATATACAAAATTATTTAAATCATAGTCATATTCAAAAAAAGATAATTTTTGAACATTTGAAAAAAGTACATAATACTTAAGAACCTCTACTAGATTTTCATTTCTTATATCTAACTCTTTTTGCTCGTTAATCTTTGCGTGATATCCATCTAATGTCATACTATCTCTCCCTAATTATTTATATTTTAACAACAAATTACTTTAATACTCCAATAGCGTATCATTTGTAACACTCTCTACAGTAAAGTCAAGTTTAAAAAACTTAGTATTATTACAAGCAGGTATAGTACTAGCCCATGTAATATCGGTAAGTACACTACCAGTTAAGTCATATAACATATCATCAGACTCACCACTAAGCGCACAAGAAACATCACTAACATACACCGGTAAAAGCTCTTTAACTATGGGATTAGCAGCAGTACTATTACAATCTAACACTGCTATTGTCATAGCCTTTCCATCAAAATCTGATACATCAAAAACAGATTCACTCGATAACTGTTTTACATCATTTGCTATTGCATCAGATTCCACAGTTACAACAGACACAATATCTGTATCTATATTATAATTACTATCTTCATCATTTAATATATTTGATAACATATTTTTAAGATGTGCAAATGATGATTGACCACCACTAGGCTCGTATAGACCAAAAAAACCTACATTATCATAATCTTCATATAAGTCGTATGCTTTTAAAATATAACTAAAATCTTCTCCAACTGGAAAATCCCGAGTACAACCATTAACAGCTATTGGCAAAAAATCAGAAGCCTCAGTCACGGGACCACTTAAAAGCTGTACTTGAGATTCTATATGTTCAAATATAAATTGATCTTTACCCAAAAACTTATACCAAAAATTGTCATGCTGATAATTTGTAATAGTAGCCGCAACAACACCGCCACAAGCATCATCAAGCATACATTTTTCGGAGACTGTACAAGTATCATCATCTTTAAAACACCAATTATAAGTGATGTAATTAGAAGCATCCATACCTAAATTGCTATTATTTAAAATATTATTAGCTATCCCCTCTGCTATGGCTATTGGGTCTAACTCCTTTTGATTTAGGTTATAAGTTTTAGCAAGAGCTAAAGCTGTACTATCAGTTATTTTCTTAAGATTGAAATATTTATTTTTCCAGACTATATCATCAGAAGTTGTAGATACAAAAACTATTACACTAGTTACAAGTACCATTCCGACCATGAACACATTTATAAAAGCTTTTTTCTTCATAATCTTCCTCCCCCTCTTTTTTATTTACGGATAAATACCAAAAATAAACAACAACTCAACAATTCCTACAGAGATAAACATAGCAGGAACCATAGGGGCTACCCTTCTTCTTTTATAATATTGTTTGTAAATTAAAAAAACCGTTTGTACAAGCCCTGTTGTTAATAAAAACAAAGGGAAAAGGAGAGGATTTAAGTAGATTGCTACAAGCATCATATACTTTATATCCCCACCACCAAGTATCATATTTGGTTTT
>CBFDEF010000192.1:0-1670 GCA_965603755.1 uncultured Arcobacteraceae bacterium | reverse complement strand
TTTCTGTATATTCTACATCTAATCGTAACATTTTTGAAGCAACATTAATTGGATGGGTAAGGATAAATGAAGTAGGGAAATTCACACTACCACTATGCTTTCCACCATCACTTAATGTCTTAACATCAGCATAATATCGTATAGGATAACCATAATCCCACCATCCTACTACATAATCTTCCCTATTAGCAATATTTCTTAATTTATCTAAAACTAAAACCTCATTTTTACTAAAAACAGTGGGTATTTTATACTCAATTATATGTTTGATATTTGGAATTAAAATTACTATAGTTAAAATAGCCATAACACTATATTTAAGAATATTATTTTTTAAAAGGTTACTAAGCTCTACTATTAAATAAGCAACACCAAGAGCAAGTATAGGTACAGCATAAATAGTAAATCTTAATCCTCCACTATAAGCTAAAAATCCAAGCCCAATCATAGGAAGACCCAAAAGCATAATAGGATTACGAATAGATAGCCAAATATATCCTATAATAGAAGCTATAAAAGTGATTGTGTGCCCACTAATTCTATTTGCGAAAGTTTCAAAAGGTATCTGTCCAGCTTCTCTTATAGTTTGCATAACTGTAAAAAAATGAAGCTCCAAATCAGTTCCTACAACTTTTATAGCATCTTTAAATACATAACCTTTTAGCTTCCCCCAAATCGGATCAAATCCACCAGAAGCAAAAAATAGAATAAGAGTCATAATTAACATAATATAAAGATGCTTGTGCCATTTTTCTTGTCTAAATAACATAAAATATCCAAACACAAGAGCAACTCTAAGTGTCATGTCAATTTGTACCATTGCTAGAATCATAATAGTAAGTAGTTGAAGTATGTAAGAGATAGTTTTATTTTCATATAGATTTAAACTTTCTTGTTTCTCTTTAATTACAATATATATAAGATAAACAAAAACTAATCCAAAAAAAGCAAACTCGAGACTATAACTTTCTGGATACCACCATCGATAAGCTATAATATCTAAAGCTGTAAAAATCAAATATTTATCTTCTTTTGTTTTAATAGCCCAAATAAGTGACCACAATAAAAAAGTAGGAAATACTATATTTAAAAAATCTGTATCATAGTATCCCACCATGGTACGGTTATAATAACTCCAAGCGATACTCGCAAGTAATGCAGCAATAAATCCAACTTCAAGTTTACCAATACTTCGACCAATAAGGATTAAAGGTATCACTAAAAGTGAAGCAAAAAATGCAGGCATATAAAATATAATAGACTCAAAACTAAAAGGAAGTATTTTAGAAATCATTGCAGTTAAGTTTGATGTAGCAGAAATAATTGGTGACCTATCATTTTCTTGATTAACACCAGAGATAATATCTCTAGCACCCTCAGCCCAAAAGTAACCATCATTTGTATTTATCATAAATTGTTTGTTGAACTTATACTGTTCCGTACCACTAAATTGATAAACCCATATAAGTCTTACCGCGATACTAAAAGTAAATGCTATTAATATAAATAATAATGTTTTTTTATTATCTTTTATTGTCATATATTATTCCTATATGTAATTAATTTTTTTGAAAGGCTTTCTTTCTATCAATAAATTTCATAATACCATAAAGAAAAAGAATTGCTATAACAAATGCAATAAATAGATTACTTAAAAAATACACTATACA
>CBFDEF010000191.1:0-1739 GCA_965603755.1 uncultured Arcobacteraceae bacterium | reverse complement strand
TAAGCTTCCTGTATCTTTCTTCTATCATTAGTAGTATCAATTGCAAACTTCATAGAATCTGTAATTCTTTTTGCAAATAATATTACCCTTCCATTACTGTTTCTAGCAGCTCTTCCCATAGTTTGAACCAGACTTGTTTTACTTCTTAAAAAGCCTTCTTTATCAGCATCTAAAATAGCTACCAGTGAAGCTTCAGGAATATCTAAACCTTCTCTTAAAAGGTTAATTCCAATAAGTACATCAAACTTACCAAGTCTAAGTTGTCTTATGATTTGATTTCTTTCAATAGCATCAATATCAGAGTGTAAATATTTAACTTTGATACCTAAATCACTATAATAAGTAGCTAACTCTTCTGCCATTTTTTTTGTCAATACTGTTACTAAAACTCTCTCATTTTTAGCAGTTACTTTTTTTATCTCATCGTGAAGCTTTTCAACTTGAAACTCACTGTCTATTATCTCTATAACTGGGTCAAGTAATCCAGTTGGTCGTATAATTTGTTTAGCTACTACACTACTCATATCTAACTCTAAATCTTGTGGTGTAGCACTTACAAATAGGAAGTTTGCTTTTTTGTTTATATACTCATCAAACTTCAATGGTCTATTATCAAGTGCACTTGGTAATCTAAATCCATAATCAACTAAAACCTCTTTTCTACTTCTATCAGCAGCATGCATACCTCTAAATTGGGATAAACTTACATGTGACTCATCAACTATAATTAAATATGGTCTATCCATAGTTTCAAAATAATCTATAAGTGAGTATGGAGTCTCCCCTACTTTTTTATCTGTAAGAAGTCGTGCATAGTTTTCTATCCCCTTACACATACCTGTAGCTTCTATCATCTCTAAATCAAATTCAACTCTTTGTTTTAGTCTTTGATACTCTACATGTTGTTCGTTACCTTTGTAAAACTCTAATCTATCTGCAAGTTCTTTCTCAATAGATTCAACTGCTTTTGCTAATCTATTTTGAGATACTACAAAAGGATTTACACTAAAGATTGTCATATCATCTAGTTCTGATACTAAAGCATTTGTCATATATTCTAGTTTATGTATAGCTTCAATCTCATCACCAAAAAATTCGATTCTAATATATTCATCTTGATAATAAGCTGGGAATACATCTATTACATCACCATTTACCCTAAAGTCTCCTCTATCAAAGAACTTATCATTTCTCTTATATCCCATGTCAACAAGTCTTAATAACATCTCTCTTTGAGAATATTCAAGCCCTACTTCTACTTTTTGTGTATTTGATCTATATTCATCAGGATTTCCTAAACCATAGTTGGCTGATACAGATGCTATACATATAATATCATCATGACTTAACAATGATGTAGTAGTACTAAGACGAAGTCTTTCAAGCTCACTATTTATAGAACTATCTTTTTCAATAAACAGATCAGATCTTGGTATATAAGCCTCTGGCTGATAATAATCATAATAAGAGATGAAATACTCAACATGATTTTCAGGAAAAAATCCACGAAATTCACTATATAACTGAGCTGCCAAAGTTTTGTTGTGAGTCATAATAAGAGTTGGCATCTGTAATGCTTCAATAACTTTAGCCATAGTGTATGTTTTACCACTACCTGTAACACCTAATAATGTGTTATATTTGTTGCCGTCAAGGATACTGGCTGTTAATTGTGCAATGGCTTCTGGTTGGTCTCCTGCTGGAGAATATTCTGTGTGTACTTTAAATGGTGTCATGGT
>CBFDEF010000190.1:0-1765 GCA_965603755.1 uncultured Arcobacteraceae bacterium | reverse complement strand
GTTCATCAAATGGTGTACATGGTGCAAATAGATTAGGTGGAAATTCACTTTTAGAAATTATTACTTTTGGAAAGTTAGTTGCCACTAGTGCTATATCAGATATTAAAGATATAGATGATAATTTAATAAAAGAGTATGATATCTTCTTAAAAGATAAAGAACAAATTAATCATATATTTGATTTACCAAATAAAATTAATTTTTATAATGTTAAAGAGAATTTGGGAAAATTATTTTATAATGATGTTGGACTATTTAGAGAAGATAAAAAATTAAATGAAATTCTAGTTGAAATTAAAGATATAGATGATGAAATAAAATTAATGGGTATAGCTGACAAAAGTAAAACTTATAATACAAATTTAAAAGAGTTTATAGAGTTTACAAATATTATTGAATTATCTAAAACTATTATATTATCAGCATTAAATAGAAAAGAGAGTCGTGGAGCACATTATAGAATTGATTTTAAAAATGAGAATGAGGATTATTCAAAAGATACTATAATTAAAAAAGTCCAAAATGATATAGTTGTGGAGAATATATTATGAATAAAATAACTATTTGTGAAAAAGATTATAAATTAGAAGCAAAAGTTGATAATCTATTAGAAGTTTTATTTTCAGTAAAAACAGAGCAAAATAATTCATTATCATTTAGAAGTGGTTGTAGAAGTGGAGTTTGTGGTAGTTGTGCAGTGGTTGTAAATGGTGTAGAAAAACTTGCATGTAAAACTACTATTAAATCAGATGATGTTATTGCCCCTCTAAAAAACTCTAGAGTGATAAAAGATTTAATAGTTGATTTATCAAACCAAGATAAATTATTACTTAATTCAAAAGCATATCTAGAGAAAAAAAGTAATCTATCTATAACTATAGAAGATGAAAAAAAGATTGATATTTTAACAAATTGTGTTTTATGCAATAGTTGTTTTAGTTCTTGTCCTGTATATGAAGTTAATAAAGATTTTTTAGGTCCATTTGCTTTAGCTAGAGTTTATAGATATGTAAATGATAAAAAAGAGAGTGATATAAAAAGTAAAATTGACACTATACAATTTAATGGTATTTGGGATTGTACACTATGCGGATACTGTAGTATGGTGTGTCCCGCACATATTGATATAAAAAATGATATTATGCAACTTCGTAATAAATCAGCACAATTAGGATATAATGACCCAAATATGTCAATATCTAATAGTGGATTTGACACAAATTTAGATTTTGGATTCAATCCAAATGGGTTTTAGAAGAGGAAATAAAGTATGAATATAAATAGTAAATTAAAAATTCTTTATGTAGATGATAGTTCAGTAATAAGAGAAATGGTAGAGAGTTCTCTTCTTGAAATAGGATATTTAAATATAGAAGGTGCTGAAGATGGTGTTGAAGCTTTAGCATTGTGTGCACAAGAGGAATATGATTTTATAATTACAGATATTAATATGCCAAATATGGATGGTATAGAGCTAATTACTAGATTAAGAGATAAGCTTGACTATTTGGTTACACCTATAATGGTGTTATCAACGGAATGGAGTAAAGAGATGAAAGAAAAAGGAAAAAAAGCAGGAGCAACATCTTGGATTGTTAAACCATTTGATACAAAACTACTTAATAAAGCCATAAGAGAAACAATAGCAAAAGTAGATAGTATCTAGTAATATAATATACTTATATAAAGAATAATTATATAAGTATATTATAACATTTTCACCAAAAAAAAGAATCCCAAAATTTAAGCCCCACTTAAGCGTAAC
>CBFDEF010000189.1:0-1788 GCA_965603755.1 uncultured Arcobacteraceae bacterium | reverse complement strand
ATGATAGGAAATATTGCTCATCAATGGAGACAACCATTATCTGTAATATCAACAGCAGCTACAGGTCTAAAGCTTCAAAAAGAGTATGATATTCTTAGTGATGAAGAATTTTTTAAAACTTGTGGAATGATAAATGATAACGCACAGTATCTATCCCAAACGATAAATGATTTCAGAGATTTTATTGAGGGTAATAGTAAAATTCAAGAGTTTAAATTAAAAGATACAATAAATAGTTTTTTAAACTTAATAAATCATTCTGTTAAAGATAGTCATATTAAGCTTGATTTAGATCTTCAAGATGATATAAAAACAGAAGGTTATCCAAATGAATTAATACAATGCATGATAAACATATTTAATAATGCAAAAGATGCTTTGTTATTAATTGACCAGAATAATAGGTATGTATTTATAAAAACATATAAAAAAGATAATATTATTTATATTAAAATAAAAGATAATGGAGGAGGGATACCAGAGAATATTTTACCAAAAATATTTGACCCATACTTTACAACAAAACATAAATCACAAGGAACAGGACTTGGACTTCATATGATTTATAATTTAATAGTAAATAGTATGAATGGAAATATTGAAGGGTCTAATACAACATATACATATAATGGTAAAAGTTATAATGGTGCACAATTTGTTATAACGCTTCCTATATCTTAATAGTCGTTTAAATTAACTATCTAGGAAGTACCTAATTTACACTTATATCTAATATTTCAGATACAATGAAGATAATATCAGAACACTAGATATGTACCTACCTAAAGGAAAACTAAAAAAAATGGTTCAAATAAGCAATCATATATTTTGTGAAAAGTTTCTAATTGATTTAGATATAAAAACTGGAGTTTTACCCAATCCATATTATGACTATCCGTATATGATAATTAAAAACTTTTTACCAGATATTACATGTGAAAGTATAACTGCATCAATTAGAACAGATCAAGATATTGTAAAAGCAAAGATTAGAAAAAAAATTGGTGTCAAAATCGATGCAGATATAAATACAAGTATCAGAAAAACAAATATACATAAATTAAACAATACTCATAAGTTGATATATAATGAGAACTTTATCAAACATCAAAAAGATATTGAAAGATTTTTTAATCTAGCGCTTACAACATCTACAGATATTCAAGCACTAGAGTATACAAAAGGGTCATTTTATAAACAACATAGTGATGACTCTAGTGTTTTAGTAAAAGATAGTAAAATCATTGGTTTTCTCCCCGTTGCACGACAAAGAAAAATAACTACAGTATTATTTACAACAAGTCATAGTAATATAGTTTCCAATAATACATTTACAGGTGGTGAACTTATATTTAATTATTTATATGATTCAGATGGTCAAAAAGTAAAGATAGAGCCAAAAGCTGGAGATATGCTTGTATTTTTAAGTAACCCTTACTTTACACATGAAGTTTTAGAAGTAGAAGTAGGGTATAGAGTATCATTGGTTCAATGGCATGATGCAATTATTGATTAAAAGAGAAATTCTTGGAAGTATTAGATAAATAAAAAAGGGTAAAGATTATATCTTTACCCTTTTTAAGTTGAAATATTATTTATATTATAAATCAAGTCCAGATTGAACTACATTATGATGTAAACCTAAATCAGAAGGATCAATACCCAGAGCTATTCCTACCATTTGAGGTAGGTGAAGAACTGGAATATTTACTTCTCTACCTATCTCTTTAGAGATACCATGTTGTTGAACATCCATTCTTAAGTGACAAAGTGGACAAGGTGTAACCA
>CBFDEF010000188.1:0-1822 GCA_965603755.1 uncultured Arcobacteraceae bacterium | reverse complement strand
AACTAGGTGTAAATAAACTTTATATGGCATCAAGAAAAGATTGGTCTATATTAAGAGATATTATACAAAAGAGTTTAAAAAGTTTTAGTGATGAAGATAATAAGATAATTGCAAAAAGGTGGTTTTCTCAAGATGAAAAAAGTGAAACAAAAAGTTTATTTAATCATAAGCAAAAAAAATATTTAAAAGATAAAGAAAAGATAACTATGTGTGTTTCAAAAGGCTCTTTACCTATTGAAACTATTTCAAATGATAAACATATAGGTATAACTGCAGATTTTATAAAAGAGATTGAAAAAGTTATTAAAAAAGATATAACACTACTAGAAACAAAAGATTTTGCCCAAACGTTAAAATTTACAAAAGAGAAAAAATGTGATCTAATACCATCTATTACTAAAAGTAAACGCTTAGATAATTTTCTCTCTTTTACAAAGCCTTATATGAGTTTTCCAACTATTATATTAACAAGTGATGATAAACCATTTATAAGTTCATTGGATCTACTAAAAGATAAAACTATAGCATTACATAAGTCTTCAGAATTAATATATGATTTACAAAATAGATATCCAAAGATGAAAGTAGTTGAAGTTGATTCTACCATTGATGGTATAAAAGGACTAAAATCAAACCAATTTTATGGGTATATAGATAGTACAGTTTGTGCTTATTATAATATAAATAAAAATGCAATAGAGGGTATAAAAATTGCAAGCTTCTTAGATAACAATTTAGAACTGAGCATGGCTGTAGATGCCAATAATGAAATATTACACGATATATTGCAAATTGCATTAAATAATATTTCAGATAAAGTAAAACAAAAAACTATTAAAAACTGGGTTGATATTGAATTTAAAAAAGATACAGATTATAGTTATCTAATAAATTTAGTAGTTTTTAGTATTATTGTTATAGTTGTATTATTAATTGTAAGTTTTTTACTTAAAAGAAAAATAAATGAAGAGCTAGAAAAGAAACTTGAACTTCAAACTTATGCAACACAAATAGATGCTATTATAAATGGATCTTGGACAATACAGTTGCTTTATGATGATCAAGGTGTTTTTATGACAAACAATGCCTTTTTAAACTTTTTTAACAGATATAAAAGTTATGAAGAGTTTAATGCCGAGCATACGTGTGTAAGTAGTTTTTTTGAATATATAGATGATAATGAATATATAACGAATAAATATATAAATGATAAATTATGGATAGAGTATCTTCTAGAAAATAAAGATATTCAATATAAAGTTGCAATAAAAAAAGATGATCAATTATTTTATTTTATAATTCATGTGAATGATATTATATTACAAAATAAAAAATATTATCTTGTAGAACTTATTGATATAAGCCATGAGATAGAACAAAGAGAAGATTTAAATAAAAAAAATCAAATCATTGCAGAACAATCAAAAATGGCAGAGATGGGTGAGATGATAGGAAATATTGCACATCAATGGAGACAGCCTTTATCTGTGATTTCAACTGCAGCTACAGGAATACAAATAGAAAAAGAGTTTAATTTATTAACAGATGATGATTTGATTACGAAATGTGAATTAATAAATAATAACGCACAGTATCTTTCAAAAACAATTGATGATTTTAGAAATTTTATTAAAGGTGATAGAAATAAGTCTATTTTTAATCTTGATGAAACAATAAAAAGTTGTGTAAGCATTCTAGAGGTGTCTTTAAAAAGTCACAATATAAAAGTTGTTTATAATATTGACAAATCAATTAAAATTGATGGTTTTGAAAATGAATTGATACAGTGTTTAATAAATATGATAAATAATTCTAAAGATGC
>CBFDEF010000187.1:0-1833 GCA_965603755.1 uncultured Arcobacteraceae bacterium | reverse complement strand
CAGTTTAAATGAATCGTGTAAAGATAGTATTTTACTTTCAAAGTCTGTAAAGTTTCTTACGTATGATAAATCATCAATACCATTTCCATTTGCAGCATCAATAGGCTTTAAAAATAGTGGAAATAAAATTGGTAAGTCTTTTTCAGATTTATATTGTCCTGGGATTGCAGTAAAATGTTTGGCTGTTTTTATCCCTTTGTTTTGAAGGTGTAGTTTTGCAAGAACTTTGTCCGAATCAAATTTTAATACTTCCATTGATGAGCCAGTATAGTTAATATTGTACTTGTCAAAATATTCAGATAACCAAATGTTATTTTCTTTTTCTTTTTCATTTTCAAATGAAAGATATTTTACTGCTAAGATAACTAAGTCTGGTTTTCTTTCTACAATTGCATTTAAATCATTTTTTGTTGTACAAATATTTAGTTTAATATTATGACCCATTTTTCTAATAGATTGTAATACATTATTACAAGACTTAAGGCTACCAAAGCCACTCTCTTTTAATTCTTCATTGGGTGTTGTGATAATTTCGATATTCACTAGTTGTTTTCCTTTATGGATAGTGCAGCAGTTTTGTAACAAAATAAAAAAGTGCATTGTGAACAAGCTTAACAAAAATCTGTTAATGTTAATTAGTGTAGATCTAAGCTTAATTGATATTTGCTTTTACATTCAGAATATTGTAAAAACGAAGTCAGATACAGATCGAGTAGTCTGATATTGGATACAGTATATCTGAATTTTTAGGAATAAGGGTGAAATATTAGTTTTATAAATATACTATTTTTGAATAATTTTAGCTACATTAGCAGAGCTTCCAAATTTAAGATAATCTCTTAGCGTATTTGAATTTTCAAGAAACTTATTTTTATCCATTTGATTATATTCTTTTAGTAAATTCTCAACGCTTACATCCTCTTGTATAAACTCTTTATGGATTGGCTCTTTTCCCATTTTGTCAAAAAATATATTTGCTAATCCTATGTATTTTAATTTTACTAGATTTTTTGCTATAAAATAATCAAAAGGTTTAGCAATATAGCTTAAAGTAAAAGGTGTACCAATAAGAGCTGCTTCAAGTGTAGCCGTACCACTACATATAAATGCAAAATCAACCTCTTGTAAAGTTTTATGAGCATTAGTTGATATTGTAAAGATTGATATGTCACCATAAGTTTTATCAATATATTCTTGTGTAAAATGGCTAGGGATGATAAGAATTAATTCTTTATTATCCTCTTTATTTATCTCTTTGGCAAGTTCTCTATATATAGGGATAAGTTTTTTTATCTCGCCACTTCTGCTTCCTGGCATAAATGCAATTTTTGAACTTTGTGTTATAGAGTCTTTAAAGTGTGTAATCTCATCTAGTAAAGGGTGACCTACATAAGATATTTTATCTTGTCTACTATAAAAATCTTTTTCAAATGGTAAAATTGAGCATAATGTATCACATGTTTTTTCAATCACAGGAATTCTTTTTTTCTTCCATGCCCAAGCTTGTGGAAGTATATAGTATATTATCTCTTTGTCAGGGTATTTTTTCTTTATTTTTTTAGCAAGTGGAAGATTGAATCCTGATGAATCCATAAGTAAAATTTTATCAGCATTTTTAGCTAATTCAACCATCTCATTATTTAGTTTTAAAAAAAAAGGTAGTTTTTTTAGTGCATCTACAAAACCCATAACAGCTAAATCACTTATATCATAAGTAGGATTACCTAAGGTTTTATCAAAGATACCTATAAACTCAACATCATCATTTAACTCTTTTTTTAAGGCTTTAAGGTGAATATTTGATGATGTTTCTAGAGCACTTACTAAAATCTT
>CBFDEF010000186.1:0-1860 GCA_965603755.1 uncultured Arcobacteraceae bacterium | reverse complement strand
AAAAGCATTTATAGAAAAGTTAGCAAAAGTTGAAAATATAGAGTTTGTAGATGCAAAACAGGAAAATAGCATTACAGATGTTTCTGATAATCTTGAAGTGTATCTTCCAACAAGTGAAATAGATATGACACCAATTATCTCTAAGCTTACCAAACAAAAAGAGAAGTTAGAAAAAGAGGTACAAAAGCTTTCTGGAATGTTAGGTAATGAAAAATTTGTAGCAAATGCACCCGCAAATGTTATTGAAGAGAATACAAAAGCTCTAGAAGATGCAAAAAATAAACTTGAAAAAGTTGAAAGTGAATTAATAAGCTTAACTAAATAGATAGGAATCTTTTCCTATCTAAATAAAAAAAGACTTTTTTAAGACTTTAATGTTGTATAATAATCTTATAATTTTTTATGGGGTTTAAAATGGAAAAAAAAGATACTATTTTAGTAGTAGATGATACTCAAACAAACATCGATATATTGATTGAATTACTAGATGATTATGATATTATAGTGGCTACTGATGGACAAAGTGCAATAGAAATTTTAAATGAAGATAAGGATGTTGATTTAATATTGTTAGATATTATGATGCCTTATATGGATGGCTTTCAGGTATGCGAAGTATTAAAAAGAAATGATGAAACAAAAGATATCCCAATAATATTTTTAACTGCAAAAACAGATGTTGAAAGTATTCAAAATGGCTTTGAAATTGGTGGAGTTGATTATATAACTAAACCATTTCGTCCAATTGAATTATTAGCTCGTATAAAAACTCACCTAAAAATAGTTAAACATGAAAAAAAAGCTATAGAACATAATAAATATATAGCATTAGCAGAATTAATTCATAATATAGCTCATCAATGGAGACAGCCATTATCTGTTATTTCAACATCTTCTAGTGGAATGCATATGCAAAAAGAGTTAGGGATATTAAAAGATGATGATATTCTTAGATTTTGTGATAATATTACTCATAATGCAGAGTATCTATCTTCTACTATAGAAAACTTTAAAAGTTTTATTGAAAATTCAAATGAGATAACAGTATTTGATGTAAAAGAAGTTTTTAATAGCAATTATACTTTGTTTTTTGGTGATATATTTGATAATAAAATTATTGTTGATATAAATATTGAAGATGATATAAAAATTAGTGGATGTAAAAATAACTTTATACAATTACTTTTATCTATAATCACAAATTCTAAAGATGCTTTATATGAGAGTGAAGTTGAACCTAAAATAATATTGATTGATGTAAAGAATATAAATAAAACAGCAGTCATAAACATAAAAGATAGTGGACTTGGGATTCCAAAAGATATTTTAAATAGAGTATTTGAGCCGTATTTTACTACAAAACATAAGTCACAAGGTAAAGGTTTAGGTCTTTATATGGTACGAAATATTGTAAAGGAATCTTTTAATGGTACATTAGATGTAGTAAATGAAGAGTTTAAATATAAGGAAAAATTGTATAAAGGTGCATCTTTTGAAATTAAAATACCTCTTATTTAGTTTTGTTTTATTCTTTAATTTAAATCTTTTTTCAAGTGTAGATAAAAATATATTTACGAAAGAAGAAAATATTTGGTTAAAAAATAATCCGATGGTAAAAGTTGCGGTTATGAACTATTGGAATCATGATGGAAATGGAAATACAATACATACGGATTATTTAAAATTATTAAATAGATATAGTGATTTAAATATTATTCCAGTTAGGTATGATTCTTGGAAAGAGGGATATGGTGAAGTAACAAGTGATAATAATATTATTCATGGTATTATGAATCTTGCTTGGAATAAAGAAAGAGAAGAGAAGTTTTTTCTTTATACAAAAGCTTATATTTTTGAACC
>CBFDEF010000185.1:0-1893 GCA_965603755.1 uncultured Arcobacteraceae bacterium | reverse complement strand
TAGGGAATATTGCACATCAGTGGAGACAACCTTTATCTGTGATATCTGCAGGAGCAACAGGTCTTAAATTACAAAAGGAGTGTGATGTTCTTACTGATCAACAGTTTATAAAAACATGTGATGCTATAGATAACAATGCACAATATCTTTCAAAAACAATTGATGATTTTAAAAACTTCATTAAAGGCGAAAGAAAACTTGTTAAATTTAATCTAAATGATAAGATAAACAGTTTTTTACATCTTCTAGAGGGTAGTATTAAGAACAATGATATTCATGTGGTTCAAAATAATCAAGATAATATTATATTATTTAGCTATCCAAATGAACTCATCCAATGCTTTATAAATATTTTTAATAATTCAAAAGATGTACTAAAAAATTTAGAAGATGATAGATTTATCTTTATTAGTACTTCTACAAAAAATAATAAGGTTATTATTACTTTTAAAGACAATGCAGGTGGTATTACAGAGAATATTTTACCCAGAATTTTTGAACCATATTTTACAACAAAACATCAATCTCAAGGGACAGGTCTTGGGCTTCATATGACTTATAACTTGATTGTTGAGGGTATGAATGGGACTATTGAAGCTAAGAATACAAGTTATGAATACAATGGGAAAAAATATGTTGGGGCTGAGTTTATAATTACTTTACCTTTGGAACAAATAACACCAAAAAATAACTAGAGTTGTGTCTATTTGTAAGTATTTGCATCCAGTAATACTTATTTTAAATATTATTATGATTTACGCAACAGAAGATAAAAATACTTTATTTAAATAACTTAGATTTTGCAATTCTAACTGTTGGTTAACTAGACTAGCTGATGATTTTTCATCTTCTTGTTTATTTGAATTATTATTTAGCAATGAAGAAAATTCACTGTTTAGATTTTTATTAGTTGAAGTTCCTTGAGTAGAAAGAGTTTTACCTATTATTATCTCATTAAAACTATTAGCAATATTTTTCAAAATTGTCCCCTTACAGTTTGTATAAGTAAAATTATATCAGCACAATCTTTAATCTAACTTTAAACAATGTAAAATATATTTTATTATTAAGATCACTATAAATTTGAGTAATTTATATCTTGATAAGAACTGAGTTTTTTGTTTTGTAAAACAATTTATTGTAAAAATATAATGAAAAACAGCTATTAATACTTAAAATATTTACATTCATAGATTTTTATGCAACATTTTTTGTATAATTCAGATATACTGTATCCAATGAAAGATGATTGTAGTTACATCTTTAGTCTGCTTTATATTGATAACTATTAAGTTTTCAGTAAAATTCACCTAAAAATCAAACTTATTATTAGATTTTCGACCACCCTAGAAATATGGTGTATTAAACAAAAAAGGATTCTCAATGGCAGAATTAGTAAATGGAACAGTAAAATGGTTCAATAGTGAAAAAGGTTTCGGTTTTATCGAACAAGAAAATGGTGGAAAAGATGTATTCGTACATTTCAGACAAATTAACGGTAACGGTTATGACAGAACTTCATTAAATGATGGTCAAAAAGTTACTTATGAACTTGGTGAAGGTGAAAAAGGACCTCAAGCAGAAAACGTTACAGGTCTGTAATCTTTCTCTTGTATAGAGCAGATTTTTTCTGTTCTATATTCTCAAATCAATTCTTCTTACTAATCTTTCGATACTATTTATTCTTATTTTCTATCTTTTAAATACAATATTATATAATTTAATGCTTTTATAACACTATAAACATATAAAATTTATCCTTATTCTATTATAATATAAATAAAATTTTATAGAGGTGGAAAATGGTAAAAAAAATTATTGCTTTATCTGTAGGAATGCTAATTTTTTTAGTACTATTTAATTACCAAGAACCAAAAAATGAATATGCTAAGA
>CBFDEF010000184.1:0-1980 GCA_965603755.1 uncultured Arcobacteraceae bacterium | reverse complement strand
GGATTACTATAATAATTAAAATTTATATCTCCACTTTCAACTAACTCTTCAAGTGCCATCTCCACACTTACTAAAACTGTTTTACTATCATCTACAAATAGGACATCTTTTGCCATAATATTTCTCCTTATACTCTTTTGTATTTACTAATTGTCAATTACATATAAATCAACTCATAAGTGTAACACACTATCCTAAAATAATTCTAAATCATCATCATCTTCTTCTTCTTCAATCCCAAGTACATCATTTTTTAACTGTGTAATTGAGCTTTCTAAAGAATCTTCAAGGTAATAAATATCAACATTGTCTTTATAAACAAAAACAGTTTGTAAAAATCTTGTTATGTCATTATTTATAAATTCTAAAATTTTTAGTTTTTTTTGTTGAGTTGGATTTAATGTTTCAATATCTAATTCATCTAAAAAATTTGCTAAAAGATTAAGTGCTTCAGTCATTCTTAACATTTGGTCTAGAGTAGAGAATATAAGAATATATCCATGTAGAATTTGAACTATTCTATCTCTTATCTCTATTGTTAACTCACCCTCTAAATCAATTTTGTCAATATCTTCAGTAAATTCAACGCTAAGTTGCATTAGTTCTGGAATATCATTTTTAAATGCATTCCAAATCAAAGAGTCCTCTTCTAATTCATCCATAAAATTATCCGCATTTTCAATAGTATGAGATAAAATATATTCATCTTTTTTATCTAATTTTGTATCAATATTTTGTCCGATAATTTCTACTATCTTTTGCTCTTCAACTTTGATATTTTCTTCTTCAGCGACAAAATTAAGTCTCTCATTCTGTTTTTGTTTAAAAAATTTATCAAACTCTTTTTTATAGATAATATTTTCTGCAACTTTGAGTAATTTGTACATTAATGTACTTCTATCAAAAGGTTTTAAAATAAATTGGTCTATTCCTACATCAATAAGTTCAATCATAAACTTTGTATCACCATGTGCAGACAACACAATAATGTGTTGCTCTCTAAATATATCTTTTATCTCTGCAGACATTTTAATACCATCCATTTTTGGCATAGTAATATCGGTTAAAACAATATCGTGTTTATGTTTTTTATAAGCCTCTAAACCCTCTACACCATTATATGCAAAATCAACAGAAGAAAAAAATAGAGATAACATACTTACAAGCTCACTATTTAACTCTTTTTCATCCTCAACAACCAATAATGACAACGAACCTGCAAAGTGTTTTAATTCTCTTATGATACTCACATTATCCCCCTTGTACAAATTCTAATGTAAATTATAAGTTAATAAAGTGGCAAATTTGTGTTATAAATAAATAAATTTAGAATTTATTAAATAATATTAGTTATTGTCTATAGTTAATTTTGTAACCTTGCCGTGCAACATTTTCTATAGTCCCAATAGGTAGTTTTTTTCTTAGATTTTTTATTAGAGTTCTTAATGCAGTTTCACTCATATATTCATCATCCATACCCCAAACATAAGTTTCTATCTCTTGATATTTTACAACTCTTTGTTTATGTTCAAGAAGTAATTCCATTAAGGCTTTTTCTTTATTATTTAATTGTATTTTGTCATTATTATCTAAAATAATTGCACCTTTATTTGTATCGTATTTTAAAGTATTGTTTATTTTTATCTCAATAAGTGAATTTATATCTAAATATTCAACTATATCAAAAAGGATATTTTTTAACTTACTATAATTTAATGGTTTTACTATATAGCCTTGAATATTTAGATTAGCTGCTGGAAGTAAATAGCACTCCTGACTATATCCTGTGGAAAATATTATAGGAATCTTTTTATCTATTTTTCTCACCTCTTCTACAAACTTAATCCCATTTAGTTTTGGCATATTAATATCTGTAATTATTAAATGTGGTTTATATTTATGATATTGTTCAAGAGCATCTTCTCCATCATTAGCCAATAATAAATTATCTGTAAAATATGAGAGTGTCTCTCCATTTAA
>CBFDEF010000183.1:0-2012 GCA_965603755.1 uncultured Arcobacteraceae bacterium | reverse complement strand
GTTTCTGTTATTGGTGATAAAGTTGGTGAGACTATGTATTATGGACCAGGTGCTGGTGGTGATGCTACTGCAAGTGCTGTTATTGCAAATATTATTGATATTGCAAGAAGTGGAAAATCTACACCAATGCTTGGATTTAAAAAGCCTCTTGAAACAGGATTGACATTAGCTAATTCTGATAATATTCAAACTAAATATTATATTCGAATGGAAGTTGAAGATAAAAGTGGTGTTTTAGCTAAAGTAGCTACTATTTTAGGTAATAAAAATATCTCTATTAAAACAATGGTACAAAAAACATCTAGTGATAATAAAGCAAACTTATTATTATCAACTCATATTTGTAAAGAATTAGATATTAAAAAAGCACTTGAAGAGTTAAAAACATCTGGAGTTGTAAAAACAACATCGATGATTAGAATCGAAGAGTAAGAAACTATAGGAGTCTACTCCTATAGTTTAAGTTAGTTTTAACTGTAAAAGGAAACTTAAAGTTCAGTTAAGCTAAAATAATAATCTACAAAGCGTGACCTGTGGGAACCCACTTAATTCACATTAGTTCCAATATCTCATTGCATTGTTAAAAAATATAAACTAAAAATTATACAAGGAAAAATTAATGGAAAAAATTATAGATATTATAGATTCGATTGCGTATGAAAAGGGACTAAAGATTTCTGAGGTTGAAGAAGCACTAAAAGAGTCACTAATCAAAACTGCACATAAAATGGTTGATGAAACACTAACTTATGAAGCTGACATAATAAGAGAAACAAAAGAGTTAAAACTTGCTCAAAAAATTGAAGTAGTAGCAAATGATGATGCTAGACTTACAGGTGAAGTTAAAGCTGAACTAACTGATTGGGAAAAAGATAAAGGGCGAGAGCCTAGACTTATAAATGCTGAGAATTTTTTACCATTAGATGAAGCTAAAGAGATTGATCCAGATTTAGAAATTGGAGATTTCCTTAGTTATGATTTAGAGTTTGAATCTATGGGTAGAAACGCAGCCACTATTCTTTTTAGTAATTTAGAGTATAGATTACAAAGACATGTAGAAGATAATATTTTTAATAAATATAATGATCAAGTTGGAGATACTATTTTAACAGTTGTAACTTTTATTGATAATGATGATAATACATTTGTAGAGATTGGTGAAGTTAAAGGTATAATGCCCCGAAAAAATAGAATTAAAGGTGAAAGCTTTAAAGTTGGGGATGCATTAAAAGCTGTTGTAAGACGAGTAAATATTGATCCTAAACAAGGATTAACAGTTGAGATTTCAAGAACTAGTCCAAAGTTCCTAGAGAGCTTACTTACACTTGAGGTTCCAGAACTTAAAGATGAAAAAGTAAAAATTGAGAGTAGTGCAAGAATTCCAGGAAGTCGTGCAAAAATTGCATTATCTTCAAATGAACCAAATATTGACCCAATTGGAGCAGTTGTTGGTGTAAGAGGTGTTCGTATAAATGCAGTTAGTTCACAACTAAGTGGCGAAAATATAGATTGTATTGAATACACACCTATAAAAGAGATGTTTGTAGCAAGAAGTTTAAGCCCTGCAATTGTTAAAAGTGTAAAAATAGAAGAGGGTAAAGGTAAAGATGGGAAAGATAAAGCTATCGTTACTATTGCAGAAGATCAAAAAAGTAGAGCAATTGGTAAAGTTGGTTTAAATATTAGACTAGCTTCTATGCTTACAAAATGTGAAATTGAGTTAAATGTATTAGAGGGTGAGTCAACAGTTACAGCAGATGATGGAATGAAAACTCCAGAAACTAAATCAACTGATACTTCAGGTTTAGAGGCATTATTTAACTAATGGCTAGAGATATTTTACTTTTTGACAGTGTAAAAAAAGAGAAAACACTTTTCCAATCACAAGAAAAAAATAAAGCTACTATATATGTTTGTGGACCAACTGTGTATGATGATGCACATTTGGGACATGCAAGAAGTGCAATAGTATTTGATCTTTTACATAGAGTTTTAAAAGCTAATGGTTATGA
>CBFDEF010000182.1:0-2028 GCA_965603755.1 uncultured Arcobacteraceae bacterium | reverse complement strand
ATATATATTATGGTACAGATGTTGTTACTAAAGAACCAATTGAAAAAAGTTCACCTCTGTTAACTATAAAAAATAAAGAGAAACTATTATTTACACCACATATAGCATGGGCGTCAAAAGAAGCTAGAGTCAGACTTCTTAATGGTATAGAAGATAACATAAAAGAATTTGTGTTATAATACATGCTACAATATGTATAGGAGTTAGTAAATGGGATTATTACTTTATAAATCAAATGAGATGTTTTCTTCTACAGAATTAATAAGAAAAAGTAAAAAGATTTTTAATAAAATTATTGATGAAGAGATTGAAAAAGCAATTATAATGAGAGATGGTAAGCCAGGCTTTTTACTTATGGATTTTGCTAAATATGAAGAGATTATGGCAGAGTTTGAAATGTTAAAGGCTCAATCATTATCTAAACCTATTGAAAATAAACGAAAGAAAAAAGTAATTGTTGAAAACAACCCTGTAAAAGAGATAAAAAAAGAGGAAGTACCTATAGAATTATTAGAAGAACCAAAAGTTGCTACAGTAAAAATACAACCTTCACAAGTTGTACCACCAAGACCTATAAAAGAGGAGATAGTAATTCAAAAAGATGATGATGCTATTATTGAAGAAAACAAAAAAGATAAAGATATTATTGAAGAAAATATTTTAGGTAGTGAAGTAACTGAAGAGGAAGAGATAAAAAAAGCATTAGAGAGTATTAAGTCAATGAATTTTGATGAAAATATGAAAGCCCAGGCAGAAAAAAAGATTAAAGAGAGAATTTTAGAAGCAAGAAGAAATAGAGAAAAATTAAAAATGGAAGAAGAGATAGAAAATAAAGTTGATCTAAAAGAGGAACTTAAGATACAAGTTCATATAAAAGAAGAAAATAAGATAAAAGAGCGAGAGCTTAAAGAGTTTTGGGATTAAAATGATAGATATATTAATTATAGGAAGTGGTGGAGCAGGATTAACTGCTGCATTAGAGGCAAAAAAGAGTTGTGATAATGTTGTTGTATTATCTAAAACTTATCCAACCTCTTCTCAAACTTGTCAAGCACAGGGTGGAATAAATGGTGTTTTGGAAAATACAGAGGATACCCAACAAAATCATATTGATGATACATTAAAGTCTGCACATGATTTGGGTGATAAAGAGACTATAGAATATATGTGTAAAAACAGTTCACAAACAATAAAATGGCTTGATGATATTGGTGTTCCATTTAGTAGAGATGAAAATAATAATATAGCACAAAGAATGTTAGGAGGGGCTTCTAATCCAAGAGCTTGTTATAGTAGTGACTATACAGGGTTAAAGATTTTACATACGCTTTATGATAACTGCTTAAAAAATGGTATAAAATTTATAAGTGAACAGATGCTTTTAAACTTTATTGTTCTTAATGAAGAGGTAAAAGGAATAACCTCTTTAAACATAGAAACAAGTGAAGTAACTCAAATATTAGCAAAAAAAGTCATTGTGGCAACTGGTGGTTACTCTGGTATATATAGCAGATACAATACAAACTCAACAGCAACAACGGGAGAGGCAATCACTGCTGCATTAAGAGCAGGTTGTAAATTGGCAAATATGGAATATATTCAATTTCATCCAACATCATTAAAAGGTAGTTGCATTTTAATAAGTGAAAGTGCAAGAGGTGAAGGTGGATATTTAGTTACAAATGATGGTTCAAGGTTTGTAGATGAATTAAAGCCAAGGGATGAAGTTGCCCGTGCAATTTATAAAAAGATTGAATCAGGTGAAGAGGTATTTTTAGATTTAAGGCATTTAGGTAAAGATAAAATTATTCAAAGTATGCCTCAAGAGTATGATTTATGTTTAGAGTTTATGAAATTAAAACTAGATGAAGATTTAATACCAGTTGTTCCTGCAGCACACTATACAATGGGTGGAATTAAAACTGATATTGATGGTAAAACAAATATAAAAAATCTTTATGCAGTTGGTGAATGTTCATCAAATGGTGTACATGGTGCAAATAGATTAGGTGGAAATTCACTTTTAGA
>CBFDEF010000181.1:0-2035 GCA_965603755.1 uncultured Arcobacteraceae bacterium | reverse complement strand
GCTTTTTGACGAGCAGGCTCTACCTCTTCACCTTGACCTAAATCAGCTGTAAATGTAATAACTTCTGCATTATATTCATCTTGTAACCATTTTAAAATAATACTTGTGTCTAATCCACCACTATATGCTAATACAACTTTTTTAACTTCTTTTTTTATCAACTTTTTTCTCCATAATATAACTATATTTTTTATTCATTTATTTTATCTAAAAATTTATTAAAAAATATATATCCTATTTTAATATTTCTAAATTTAAAACAAAATCTATTACTTTAGTATCACTCATCTCACAAGGTTTTAAAAGTCCACCTTTTATACTCAAAAAATAGTTTCCGCTTACTATATTATTACCTTTTAATTGTTCCGCATATATTTTGATAATTTTAGCATTCGAATATATCTGTTTTGTAACTAAATATTTAGAGTTTTTATATAAAACATAAAATGAGCCATCATCAAAAGATATTATCCTTTGTCTAAATTTATTCACTTATATTTCTTCTCTAACTTTACGGTTAAAAGTGCTAATGCTAAAACTACTACTGCTATTATTAAAAAACTTATTATCTCATTTTGTATTGATTCCATGCATCTATTTTAACTTATTATCTATTAAGTAATCTTTTATTATCTCACTATTAAAGTTGTTATAAAACTATTACGATAAAATAAGAGTATATATAAACACATAAATTAAGGATAATAATTGCTACGATTTGCACCAAGCCCAACTGGAGATATGCATATAGGTAACTTACGAGTTGCATTGATAAATCATATCTTATCAAAACAGTTGAATGAAGAGTTATTAATAAGAATAGAAGATACAGATAAAAAAAGAAATATTGAGGGTAATGAGAAAGAGATACTTGAACTTTTAACTCTTTTTAGTGTGAATTTTACACGAGTTGTACACCAAAGTGAAAACTTAAAATATCATTCACAAATGGCGATGAAACTACTACTTGATAAAAAAGCATTTAATTGTTTTTGTAGTGATGAAGCACTAGAGATAGATAGAGAGAAAGCCAAAGATTCTAATCAACCATATAGATATAGTGGCTTTTGTACAACTGTAAGTGATGAAACAAAGTTTCAATGTAATGCACCCTTTACTGTGAGATTAGAAAAACCAAAACACAATATTAAATTTACTGATGCAATAAAAAATGAGGTTGAATATAAACCTTTTGATGTAGATAGTTTTATTATTTTAAGACAAGATAAAACACCTGTTTATAACTTTGCTTGTGCCGTTGATGATATGCTTTTTGATATATCAACAGTTATTCGTGGTGAAGATCATATGACAAATACACCAAAACAGATACACATAAGAGAAGCACTTGGATATACAAGAGAGATAAAATATGCACATCTTCCAATGATTCTAAATATGGAAACTGGTGAAAAGATGTCTAAAAGAGATAATGCTTCAAGTGTGAAATGGCTTGTAGATGAGGGGTTCTTACCTGCTGCAATATCAAACTACATTATTCTTTTAGGATACAATCCACCAACTGAAATATTTTCTTTAGAAGAAGCCGAAGAGTGGTTTGATTTAAATAAAATATCAAGAGCTCCTGCAAAATTTGATATAACAAAACTAAAGTTTATAAATAGAGAACATCTTAAAATGATGGATGAGTTAAGACTATCTAAAATTTTAGGGTATGCAGATAAAGATATAGGAACATTAGCAAAATTATATTTAAAAGAGTGTGATACAGTTAAAGAGATAAAAGAGAAACTAACTACACTATTTGGACAAAAAGAAACTTTAAAAGATTTTGAGGATGAGTTTCAAACACTAAAAGAGTGTATAATAGATGCTCCTTATATTGATGACTTAAACGATCTAAAAAAATATATTACAGAAAAAACTGGTTTAAAAGATGAAAAACTTTTTACACCACTTCGATATGCTTTTACAGGTGAAATAAGTGGACCAAACTTAAGTGATGTATATCCACTTATAAAAAACTATTTAGGAGAAATAATACAATGATAGATTCATTAATAGTAGCATTTGC
>CBFDEF010000180.1:0-2110 GCA_965603755.1 uncultured Arcobacteraceae bacterium | reverse complement strand
TAGTGGCGGACGAGGAGAGATTCGAACTCTCGGTACCGTTACCAGTACGCATCCTTAGCAGGGATGTGGTTTCAGCCACTCACCCACTCGTCCTTTTGTGATGGAGATTATAGTAGAGTATAGTTAAAAAACACCTTAAAATTTAGATGTTTTTTAAAATCTTTTCAACTACTTGCGCTGGATTTTCTGATTTGTAGATTGGACGACCAACTACTATAAAATCTACAAGCTCTTTTTGTGCTAAACTAATATCTGCAACTCTTTTTTGGTCACCTGCATCTTCTCCAAAAGGTCTTATACCTGGAGTTAATGTGATAAACTCTTTTGATGTATTTTTCTTGATATCAAAACTTTCAAATGCAGAACTAACTACACCATCAAGTCCGCTTTCAAAACTATCTTTTGCAAACTTTGTAGCTTTTTGATCTATATCTTCATTGTATACATATTTAAAGTTATCATTATCAAAACTTGTAAGTGCTGTTACAGCTAAAACTAAAGGACGGTTAGGAACATCTTTAATTCTTTCCATTACAGTACTCATAGCAACTTTACCTGCAGATGCATGTACATTAAACATATCTATACCAAGATTACAAATCTCTTGCGCAGCATCTGCCATAGTATTTGGTATATCATAAAGTTTTAAATCTAGAAATATCTTAAAATTAGGATTTATTTTTTTTAAATTAGTTAAAAAATCTTTCCCATCTCTAATATAACTTCTAAATCCAACTTTTAACCATACATCATAATCTTTGATTTTTTGAGCTAATGCTAAGTTTTCATTTGCACTTGGCAGATCTAAAGCAACACAAAGTTTCATCTATTTTTCTACTTTTTCTATACTATCTAAAACACCATTTATAAATTTAGGTGCATTATCACTTGCTAATCTTTTTGATAATTCAATAGCTTCATTAATAACAATTGGTTTATCTAATCCACTAAATAAAATTTCATAAATTGATAATCTTAAAATTGCTCTTTCAACAAATCCAACATCATTAATTGCTCTTTGATTTAAGTGTGCAGATATCTCTTTGTCTACCACTTCAAGATTTTTAATAGTTCCATTGAAAAGATTTAAAGCAAAATCTTTTTGTTTATTTCTAATTTTTTTATCTTCTAAAATAACATCTGAAAATTTTGCAATTGCTTCATTTCCTAAATCATATGCGTAAAGTAATCCAACTACAGATTCTCTTGCTTGTGTTCTAGTAGCCATTATTTATCCATTTGCTCATATAAATCAAGCATCTCTATAATTGTTACCATAGCTTCAGCACCTTTATTTCCAGCTTTACTTCCAGCTCTTTCAATCGCTTGTTCAATAGAGTTTGTTGTTAAAACTCCATTTGATACTGGAATATTATGATTCATAGTAGCGCTTGCAATTCCTTTTGTAGCTTCTGCAGATATATAATCAAAATGTGGAGTTGCCCCTCTAATTACAGCACCAACACAACATATAGCATCATATTTTTTGCTCTCTAATGCTCTTTGTAAAGCAAAAGGTATCTCAAATGCACCTGGAACTAAAATCAAATCTAAGTTATCTTCATTTCCACCATGTCTTTTAAATGCATCTTGTGCACCTTCTACTAATCTATCTGTAATAATATGATTAAATCTTCCATTTATAATAGCAACTTTTTCAGTCCCTTTAAGTCTTAATTGTCCTTCTATAATATTCATTATTTTCCCTTTTTTAAATTATATTTTCTTATTTATTTGCAATTATACCCTACACTAGCTTTAGCTATTAATTTGATAATACATCTTGTATCTTAAAAATATCATCAACTGTTTTATAGAGTTCATCAATTTTAAGCATATTTGGTCCATCACTTAAAGCAACGCTTGGGTCAAAATGTGTTTCAAAGAAAAATCCATCTACTCCAACTGCTGCTGCTGCTCTTGCTAAACTAGGAACAATTGCACTATTTCCACCTGTAGTTTCACCACTACTTGGAACTTGTGCTGAATGGGTAGCATCAAATATAACTGGTGCAAATTCTCTCATTGTAATAAGATTTTTCATATCAACTATTAAAGAACCATAACCAAATACATTTCCTCTTTCACATAGCCATACACCATTATCTTT
>CBFDEF010000179.1:0-2112 GCA_965603755.1 uncultured Arcobacteraceae bacterium | reverse complement strand
TTATTTATTTTATCTGATAACTCTTTATCCTCTAATGGACTAAATTTATCAAACATCTTATCTCTAATAAGCGGATATAGCATATTTATTAAAATAATAACAGAAAAAATAAATACAAATCCCCAAATCCACCAAGCAGGAAATGATTCTATTATCCAAGATAAACCAGCTATTACAGCACTTCCAAATATTAAAAATAAAGCGCCACTTTTAACAGTATCTTTGATATATAAAGATGGAGTCATATTTGAAAACCCATACTCTTTATCAAGTTTAAAAGTATTATAAAGATCAAAAGGAAGTGCTAATATCCAATTAATAATAATAAACAGATCTATAAATATAACAGCTTTTAGCCAACCGTCAAAACCAAGTGTTGCTTCATCTAAGGCAACAAGCCCAAAACTAATCCACATAAAAAATAGAACAAAATCATAAAATGTTGTAGCCATTCCTAACTTATTTGTTGCAACATTATAGTTACCTGCTATTTTAAATTTTGATGGAGTTAATATAACTGCATCCAACTTCTTTGCCTTTTGTACATAGTCTACTTGCATAAATGATGTATATATACTTACTAAAAAGTATAAACAGTACCCTGCTATCGCTATTTCTAACATCTAATTCTCTTCCTTTAATTTTTTATAAATTTTTATAAACTCTTTTACTCTACTTATATCATCTGTTATATTTATAATCTCATAATTTTCACCAAATGATTCTTTTTTCCAGTTTGCACTACCATATATTGCATATTTGCCGTCAATTATAGCTAATTTTATATGCTGTTTTCTTTTTGTTTTAATAAGCTCTATTTTTTTATCAAATTTTAACTTTGTTTTATTATAAATAAGAGTTACATCGACCCCATTTTTTACAGCTTTTTTTATAGCTTTATTGAATTTTTTATATGTAAAATTGTACATTGCTATATCTATAGAACTATCTGCATTTTCTAATAAATTTACTATATCTTTTTTTGCTATATCTGCGTCATTTGGTAAAAAATATATTTTATCTTTCCCATAAGCTGTTGATGTGCTAACCAGTACTAATAGTATTAGGTAAAACCCATATTTGATTATATTTTTAAACATTTTTAACTCCTTTTTTTGTAAATAGTTTTACTGTATCTATTTTATAAAATTGTAATAATTGTTTATAAACTTTTGGAAACTTTTGTTTTAAAGAATCTGGTTTTTGAAAAAACAGCTCACTAGCAACTGCAAAAAACTCAGCTTCATTTATAGCAGCATAATTTCCAAAAATCTTATATTTTCCCCAGAATCTATTTGTGATAGATTTTGTATTTAAAGCTTTATAAGTTTTAAACATATCAATTGCCCAACTTTTATATTTAGAATTTTCTAAAACAGGTACACCATCTGCTATCCCATCTTCAAAGTCTAACTCATGTGCAAACTCATGTATGATTACATTATGATTTTTAAAGTTATATACCTCTTTTTTTATATGGTGCCAAGATAAAAGAACCACACCACTGGTACTTTGTCCCTCTATTATAAACTTCTCTTTTGTATATATCCCATCATAACTTTTAATCTCATTTAAAACATATTCATACGGGTATATGTATATTGTGTTTAGATTTTCGTAACTTTTCTCATCAAGATTTACAACCATCAAACAAGCATAAAAACTAACTATAACTTTCATCTCAAAAGTTATATCGTTTTTTATCCCCAGCCACTCTTTCTCTTCTATGAAAACCATCATTTTATAATGAAGTTTTAATTTTAAATCATCATCTAAAAGATTGTAGTATGGAATTTTTTTTAGTACTTTTTCATAGTGGCTTGGAAAAGGTATCTTTTTTAACTCTTTTAATAGTAACTTATGGTTAATCCACTTGAAAATTTCTATTGAAACAAACATTAGTAAAATAACTAAAAGTATTTGTATCAATGCAATATTATAAAACAAATTAAAATCTTCTATTTAATGACACTCTAATATGGTTCTATCCGGATTTGCTAAATAATCATACCCATTATATATAGTATAGCCACCATAAAGTATTACTGATATGGCAGCTAGTTTTATCATAATATTTCTAAATCCACTTTGTTTAAATAATCCTACAAAAAA
>CBFDEF010000178.1:0-2143 GCA_965603755.1 uncultured Arcobacteraceae bacterium | reverse complement strand
CTTAATATAGACCAATCTTTTCTTGATGCCATATAAAGTTTATTTACACCTAGTTCTGTTGCAAAAGCAGCCTTTATACCTTTTATTTTATGTAGTTTTAAAAGATATGAAACAAGTGCAGTATTTTCTATAAAAGCATCAGCTTTTTTTGTTATAACTGCATCTATACAATCTAAAGAATTATCTGCTTCATATATTTTAATATTTGGGTACTCTTTTTTTAATATATCTGCTTGAGCAAATCCCTTTGGAACAGCTACAGTTTTACCATTTAGATCTGCTAATCTATTAAAGTCTTTATCTATTGATGTATATAAGTAGTGTCTAACATTTAAATACGAATCAGTAAAATTTACAAATTTTTTTCTACTTTCACTAAAATATAGCATAGGGAGAAGATCTATCTGTTTGTTTTTCATCATATTTATAAGTTCACTCCAGGTATATCCTGTTTTTACATCAAATACAATACCTGTTTTTTTGGAGATAACATCCAAGTAATTCTTTGCTATCCCTGTATATTTACCATTCTCAACATAATCAAATGGTGGCCAATCTGTTTCACCTCCAACTTTTACTATAGGGTGTTCCTCTATCCACTTTCTCTCTGTTTGTGTAAATGATATTTGCTTTTCTTGATTATTGGAAAAAAACCATTTTTTCTTAAGTTTTAAAATTTCATCATTTTTTAATATTTTTTGTGCTTTATTAAGTAAAGATAAAAGTGTATCATTCCCTTTATTTACAGCTATGTAAAGTTGGTTTTGTTCTTTATTATCTTCATGAAATTTTAAATTTGTTATAAAGTTCTCAGACATTACATATTGTAAAGAGCCTATTGTGCCATGCCCTGCATCAGCATGTCCATATGATACTGCTTTAATAAGTTCTGTATTGTTTTTAACTACCAATAGTTTTATTAAGGGATACTCTTTTTTTATTGTATCATCTATCGCATACCCTTCAACAATGCATAATACCTTACCTTCTAATTGAGAATATTGTTTTATAGCAGATGAATTCTTTCGACTTACAAAACCATTTTGTACTTTTAGATACCATTTATTTGTAAAATCAAACCTCTTCAATCTTGGTGTAGTTTTGGCAATATTTAGTAATAGATCCAATGAATTATTTTCAAGCATATCTAAAGAGTTGCTCCAACTTATATCACTAATATATTTTACTTTTAAATCTAATTTTGATGCAAGGAGATTCATATAGTCTATTGAATAACCTTTAGATATATTATTTTCATTATAATTATAAGGTGCCCAATCATTTTCATTGTAAACTTTTATCTCTTCATTTTCTTTTAGCCATTTTAGTTCTTCTCTTGTAAATGTCAACTGATTTTTATTTGAACTTATAGTTAAATTCCATTTTTTCCTTAAATTAAATTGCTCCTCATAAGTTACACTGTTTATTGCAATATCTAGTATCTCTTGAAATATTTTCCAATCAGACCTTACACCTATTTTTTCAAAATATTTTGACATACCTTTTAGTTTTGCTTCACCAGTTAAGCTTACATTGTTTATAAAATGTTCATTTTTTAGATGTTCAAATGTCGTAGATAGTCCAACAGTAGCATCAGCTTCACCTAATGATACTGCTTTTAGAGAGTTAAGATTATCTGCAACTTTTAAAAGTTTTATATTTGGATAGTTTTGTTCAAAAAGATTTTCAAAATAGTATCCCTTTGGTATAGCTAAAGTTTTTCCATTTAACTCTTCTAGAGATTTTATAGGTTTATTATCATTTGAATAAATAAAAGGGTATAGTTTTAAATATGTTTGTGTAAATTTTAAATACTCTTCTCTGGGTTTTGTTTTGACTACATTTAAAACTACATCTATTTTTTTTTCTTTTGCCATTTGAAGATATTGGTTCCAAGTATATCCACTTACAAAATTGATCTCTATACCAATCTTTTTTGCTAAAAGATTTATATAATCTATTGAATAACCTTGCGGTTTGTTATTTTTATAAAAATTTACAGGGATATAATCAGATTCATTATGAACCTTAATCACGGGGTGTTGTTTAAGCCAAGCTTGTTGCTCTTTATTAAGCCCTTGAAGTGTTTGTTCTGCAAATAAATCAACGCTTATTGAAATAAGAAAAGAAAGAAATAAGATAA
>CBFDEF010000177.1:0-2155 GCA_965603755.1 uncultured Arcobacteraceae bacterium | reverse complement strand
ATCTTGTATTGAACCCATTGATAATTTTACTATCATAACACCTACAATTTTTTGTGTTTTTATATCTACAACACCTTTTGATATATCTATCATCATCTCATTATCGTCTTTTGTAAAATATATATCACCTATATATATTTTATTTTTTAGTGCATGTGTAAAACTATCTTTGTCTAAATAAGAATCTTGATTTATTTTATTTGAAATTGTTTTATTAGAAACCTTTAATAGCTCTTTCCCCTCTACTGAGATATATTTAATCTCTCGTATATCTGGAATATCTCTCATATACAATTCAAATCTAAGTTTTTGTCTACTAATTATATCTTTTAATTTTGTATCAGTAATTGAGATTGTAAATAATGTGTTTTTTGCACTACTTAGTATTAATTCAATATCTTTTTTTAAATCTTCTAAATCTTCTACAGATTTTTCTATAATAAACTCTTTTTGAGTTTGGATTAGTTGACTATGGATATTATTAAATAAGAGTAACATAAACACAATACTTACAATTGATACGGCTAAACTAATTTTTATTGGCAACTTCATTCTATTTCTATCCGTCCTTTATACAATTATTTATTTAACTTATAGTACTATATAAAATATATAATTCTAATTAAAAGGAATAGTGATGAATCGTAATATTTATATAATTGTTACACTTGTAGTGACATTGTTTGCAGTAGTTTATTTTAGTAGTAATGGTGGCAATAGTGATGAATCTAAAATACATAAAGTTGCTTTTGTATCTCTATCTGTAGTTGATGATAGTACATTTAATGGTTTTAAAAAGAAGATGAAAAGTTATGGATGGGAAGAGGGTAAAAATATACAATATATAGTTCCTGGTGCCGCAAATGATATTAAAAATCTCCCATCAATTGTAACATCAGTAATAAAGCAAAAACCAGATTTAATACTTGTATCTAGTACACCTGCAACACAAGAGGTAAAAAAAGCAGTTAAAGGTCTAAATATTCCTGTAGTATTTTGTCCTGTAAATGATCCTATTAGTTCTAAAATAGTATTAAATCAAAATGCACCAAAAGGTAATATAACAGGTATTAGACTACCAACGGGAGATTCAAAAAGATTTGAGTGGTTACATACTATCTCTCCTAATATAAAAAATGTATTGATTCCATATTCAAAAAATGATGGAAGTTCTATTGCCTCAAGAGATGCGATTCGTGAAGTTGCTAAATCTTTAAATATAAATTTAATAGAAAAAGCTTTTCTTGAAAATATGACAGTAAAACAGCTTTTTGAAGAGTGTACAAAATGTTCGTATGCAATATTTCTACCAAGAGATTCTAGAATAGGAGCTAAAATTCAAGATTTTGTAAAATACTCAATAGATAATAAACTACCATTATCTGCTCCTAGTTATCAGCAGGTACAAAAAGGTGCATTATTTACATATGGTTTTATCCATGAAGAGTTAGGGAAACAGTCTGCAAGAATGGCTGATAGAATTTTAAGAGGTGTAAAACCTGAAGATTTACCTGTAAAGTATGGAAATGCATACTTAGTAATAAATAAAAAAACAGCAAATAAGATTAATATAACTTTTTCAGAAAGTATAATTAGAAATGCAAAAATAATAATAGAGTGATAAATTAACTTAAAAGTTAATTTATGGTACCCTCCATTTAATATATTAATCTAAGGAAATTACAAACATGGCAAACATCCAAAGCCTTCGAGGTATGAAAGATATTATTGATAATGATAGTGAACTTTTTAACTATTTTATAGAGAATTGTTCTAAAATAGCAAAAAAATATGGATATGGTTATATTGAAACACCAATTTTAGAAGAGACAGCATTATTTAAAAGAAGTGTTGGTGAAAGTAGTGATATAGTTTCAAAAGAGATGTATCAGTTTATTGATAAAGGTGAACATGATGTATGTTTAAGACCAGAGGGAACTGCAGGTGTTGTTAGATGGTTTGTCCAAAATAAAAAAGATAGAGCCGGTGGGATAAATAGAGTTTATTATCATGGTTCTATGTTTAGATATGAGAGACCTCAAAAAGGACGACTGCGATCTTTTCATCAGTTTGGTTGTGAATCTTTTGGTGAAGCTAGTGTTTATGAAGATGCAACAATTATTTTAATGATAAGTGAGATGTTAAACTTCTTTGG
>CBFDEF010000176.1:0-2170 GCA_965603755.1 uncultured Arcobacteraceae bacterium | reverse complement strand
TCATTAAATTATATTGTTAATAATCTTGATACAAATTTAGAATTTTCAAATGGTTCAAATATATTTGCAGTTTTAGAAGCTACATCACATATGTTATCTGATTACAAAGTAAAAAACTTAATCATCTTAAGTGATGGTGGAAATGATAACGGATATGAAAAAGAGATAGAGTTTGCTTTGAAAAATAAAATTGCAATATATAGCGTAGGTATTGCTACATCACAAGGTGCTCCAATCCCTACAAAAAATGGCTACCTTACAAATAAAAATGGAGATATTGTAACTGTAAAGTTAAATGAATCTATTAAAAACTTAAGTTTAAAAACGCAAGGTGGATATATAGATTTTACTTTAGATAATGGTGATATTAGTGCAATAATAGCTCAGATAAATAAACAATCAAAAAAAGAGGAGCTAAACACTCAAAAAGTTAAAACATATACTGAACTTTTTTATTATCCTCTTGGGCTTGGGCTTTTTATTCTTCTACTTGCACTTAGTTCATTTCCAAATATAAGATTTAGAAAAACAAATGCAAATCTAGCTTTAGTTTCAATTATAAGTTTTAGTTTTGTACCATCAAAAAGTTCTGCATCTTTTTTCGAATTTGAAAATATTAAAAATGCTACAAAACACTATGAAAATAAAGAGTATACCAAAGCGGGAGATGAATATAGAAAAATTAGTCAAACTCCACAAAGCTTATATAATCTTGCAAATTCACTTTATAAAGATAAAAAATATAAAGAGGCTATAGATACATATAGTAAAATAGTTACATCAAATAAAGAGTTAGAATCTAAAAAACTACACAACATAGCAAATAGTTATGTAAAATCAAATAACTTAGAGAAAGCAAAAGAGTTTTATGAAAAATCTCTAAAAATAAAAGATGATAAACAAACAAAAGAGAATCTTGATATTGTTAATAAAGAGCTGGAAAAACAAAAAAAACAGCAAGATAAAAAAAATGATAAAAAAGATCAAAAAGATAAAAATAAAAATGATGACAAAAAGAAAGATGATAAGAAAAAAGAGAAAAATAAAGATGATAAACAAAAAGAGAAAGATGGCGATGATAAAAAAAATGAAAAAAAAGGTAAAGAGAAGAAAGATATAAATAAAAAGAAAACATCTAAACAAGAGGAAAAAGGAACAGGAAAAAAAGAACCTATTTCCGATATGGAAGAGAAAAAATGGATGAAAATGTTAAATGAACAAAAAACACCAATCTACTTACAAAAAGTAAAAACTCAAAAGAAAAGTGAAAGTGATGAAAATCAACCTTGGTAAGATAAAATAATGCATATTGATAAATTAATAAATATATTAGAAGAGAGCTCAAGAGAGTTAAGTGATGAGTTTAAAAGACTTTTTCATGGTCGTGGTGGTTTATATGAAAACTGGAAGTTTTTAACTATAGATTCTATTGATGATATTTTAAGTATCGCTTTTTATCAGCCTATTGAAAAAGAGTTAGAAGATAAACTTCTGTCTATGTTAAAAGTGTTTACAGTACAAACAAGACATAACACTATAGTTCTACAAAGAAGATATATAAAAGGCAGCTCTATAGAGATTTTAGAAGGTAATTTAAAAGATGATTTATATGCAATTGAAAATGGTCTTAAATTTAAACTAAATCTTCTTTCAAATCAAAACAATGGATATTTTCCAGATATGAAAAATGGAAGAGCCTTTATCCAAGCAAATGCAAAAGGAAAAAAAGTTTTAAATTTATTTTCATACACTTGTACTTTTAGTTTATCTGCAATAAAAGGTGGGGCTATTAGTGTATCAAATATTGATATGAGTAAAAGTGCTTTAACAACAGGACGAGCAAATCATCATCTAAATAATATTGATACATATAATGTAAAATTCTCACCATACAATATTCTTAAATCTTTTTCGAGAATAAGAAGAGATGGACCATATGACCTAATTATCATAGACCCACCAACCTTACAAAAAGGTAGTTTTGAGGCAACTAAAGATTACTATAAAATTATAAATAAACTTGATCAAATTAGTTCAAAAGATTGTATAGTCTTAGCTTGTTTAAATTCACCAGATTTAAATAGTCAATTTATAATTGATATTTTTAATGAAGTTGCCCCTACTTTTGAATATATAGAAAGATTAGAAAATTTAAAAGAGTTTCCATGTA
>CBFDEF010000175.1:0-2196 GCA_965603755.1 uncultured Arcobacteraceae bacterium | reverse complement strand
ATAATACTGACCAATGATATTTGAATCTCTTACTAAAATATTTAGAGATACAAACTCTTTGTATTGTTCTGGAAATACTTTTGTTAATATTCTTGTATAGTTTCTTTTTTGGAAATCAATATTCTCTTTTTCATTTAAATTCTCAATTTGTTTTTGCAAAGGTACTAACTCCTCAAGCCAAGATAAAATAAGTTCTTTATTATTATTTACAACTGCTTCAAATGAGCCTTTTCCTGTGTATGAATATGTATTATTTTTAATTTGATTACTAATAGTAGATAGTTTTTTCATTCAAGTTCCTTGTATTGAACTATTTTACACAAAAATTCTTTAATATTTCTCATAATTACTTATGTTATAATGCAATTATGAATAATTTTAATAACTTAAATATCGATAAAGATATGATAACAAACCTAAGCTCACTTGGCTTTTCAAAAATGACAGAGATTCAAGAGAAAAGTTTACCATTAATTTTAGATGGTGAAGATGTGATTGCAAAAGCAAAAACAGGTAGTGGAAAAACTGTAAGTTTTGGACTAGGTGTCTTAAACAACCTAAAAAGTGAAAGATTTAGAATCCAATCTATGATTTTATGTCCAACTAGAGAGCTTGCATCTCAAGTTGCACTAACACTTAAAAATTTAGCTAGATATAAACACAATATCAAAATACTAACGTTAACTGGTGGAGTACCATATAAGCCACAAGTACACTCACTTTCACATAAAGCTCATATAATAGTGGGAACTCCAGGGAGAATTTTAAAACATCTTAAAGAGGATAGTTTTTCTTGTGATGATATAAATACATTAGTTCTTGATGAGGCTGATAGAATGTTAGATATGGGATTTAGTGAGGATATACTAGAGATAATAGATTACTTACCAAAATTGCGACAATCTATGCTTTTCTCTGCTACATACCCCGCAACAATTGAAGATATGAGTTCATCAATATTATGTGATCCAAAGATGGTTGAAGTAGCTTCAACACACTCTAATACAACAATTGAACAAAAATTTTATAAAGTAGACCCATATCAAAAGCCTGATGTGATACCAAAAGTTTTAGATGAAAAGTATCAAACTACAATAATATTTTGTAATACAAAAGTACAGTGTAATGAATTGGCTGATTTTTTAGATGAAAAGTTAGATATGGATATTTTAGTACTTCATAGTGATTTAGACCAAAAAGATAGAGATGAAACTCTTATAATGTTTTCAAATAAAAGTTTCCCTATTTTAATTGCAACAGATGTAGCATCAAGAGGGCTAGATATAGATGATGTAGATTTAGTTATAAACTATGATTTACCACATGATTTTGAAGTATACACTCATAGAATCGGAAGAACTGCACGAGCAGGAAAAAGTGGATGTTCTATTAGTTTAGTTGAAGATGAAGTTTACTTTGATGATTTAAATGACTTTATAAATGGTAATTTTAAGTTACAAGGGATTGATAAACTTGATGATAAAAAAGAGTTAAAATTATCTTGTGAATATTCAACATTATATATAAATGGTGGAAAAAGACACAAGCTAAGAGCTGGAGATATTTTAGGAGCATTGACTGCTGGAATAGGGCTTGATAAGTCTGATATTGGTAAGATTGATATTTTACCTACTTGTTCATATGTTGCTATTAAAAATGCAGTTTATGATAAAGCTCACGATGGATTAAGTAATAATAGAATAAAAAATAAGATGTATAGAGTATATAAGAGATAGATTTTATCTCTTATATATTTTTCTAAATAGGTATTTTTATATTAAATACTGCCCATATACCAACATTATTAACTGTTAGTTTTCCACCAATTTTATTCTCTATAATAGTTTTAGACATATCTAGTCCTATACCAGTTCCATGAGTATCGGCTTTTGTAGTGAACTTTTTATTAAATACTTGTTTAATAATATTTGCTGGTATCCCTCCACCATTATCCATTATTTTAATAACTATTCTCTCTTTTTTGATATAAGTTTTAAATTTAATAATAGGCTTTTCTATTTTCTTCTCAACTAAAATATCAACAGCATTTTTAACAATATTTAATATAACCTGCATCAATAAACCAACAGGCACAGAAACTTTAGAGTCAGAGTCAAACTCTTTAATTATTTCAATCTTTTCTGATTTAATCAATGGCGTTATAATTGTAAGTGATTTTTCAATTAATTCTATTAG
>CBFDEF010000174.1:0-2203 GCA_965603755.1 uncultured Arcobacteraceae bacterium | reverse complement strand
AAGAAAAGTAAAAGGATTCTATTTTGATAAATTTGGTTCAGTAATTTTTACAGCAAGTAAGAACAAAAATATAAACAGTTTTAAGGATTTAAAAGATACTACATTTATGGGTGTAGCTAAAGAGGCATTAGCAGGGTATAGAATGGCTCATAGAGAGATGCTACAAAACGAAATTGTTCCAGAAAAGATATTTAAAAATATTATATTTTCAGGTGGTAGAGGTGATGTTGTAGTTAATGAGGTATTAAAAAATGACAACTATGTAGGAACTGTTAGAACTGGTCTTTTAGAGAATATGATCAAAAAAGGTGTAATTAAAAAAGATGATATTAAAATATTAAATAGAATTGACTATGATTATTTTCCTTTAATGTCAAGTACAAAGCTTTATCCTGAATTCCCTTTTGCTCGTCTTTCACATGTACCAGAGGAGCTAGGTAAGAAAGTGCTTATTGCCCTACTCTCTATACAGGAAGATTCAGTAGCTGCAAAAAAAGGGAAATATGCAAGATGGCTTATACCAAATGACTATTCAGATATAACAAATCTAATGAAGGAGCTTAATGTAGGTATCTATAAAGATTTTAATAAAATAACAATTCAACAAGTTATTAAAAAATATTGGATGGCACTTTTAGGTACATTTATTTTTGTAACTATTTTAATTTTACTCTCAATTAGAATAAAAAAACAAGCTCTTTTTATTGAAGAGGAAAAGGACAAGGCTTCAACACTTCTTGATGCCCAAGATTCTATTGTTATATTATCAGATGGGGAATATATAAAACTTGTTAATAAAAAATTTTTAGAGTTTTTTAATATTTTAAACTTAGAAAAGTTTATAAATAACTATAAATGTATTTGTGATAAATTTGAATATGAAGAGGGGAAAGATTATATTCAAAAGTTCCACAAAGGAAAAAACTGGTCTGAATATATAAAACAGACTCCAAATGAGATACATAAAGTAAAAATAAAAGGAAGTGATGATAACTTTCATATGTTTAAAATAAATGTTACAAATTATGATGAAAAAAAATCACTTGATGTTATCACACTACATGACATTACAGATTTAGAAAATTTAGAAGAACAAAATAGAGAAAACCAAAAGCTAATGCATCAACAAAGTAAAATGCTTGCCATTGGGGAGATGATAGGCAATATTGCCCATCAATGGAGACAACCTCTATCGGTAATCTCAACTACTGCAACAGG
Source organism: uncultured Arcobacteraceae bacterium (assembly GCA_965603755.1). GTDB lineage: Bacteria > Campylobacterota > Campylobacteria > Campylobacterales > Arcobacteraceae > JAIOSF01. The sequence goes on along the minus strand of CBFDEF010000174.1, from coordinate 985 downwards.
AATAAAAGTTCTAAAAGAGTTTGATACTCTTACTGATGAACAATTAATTAACTCAGTTGATAAAATAGATTCTACAGCTCAGCAGATGTCTAAAACAATAGATGACTTTAGGGATTTTTTAAAAGGTGATAATAAGACTACAATATTTAATTTAACTAATGAAATAAATAAATGTTTAGAGATAGAAGATGAAATCATTAAACAAAATAGCATCAAGATAATAAAAGATTTAGATGAAACAATAACTCTTGATAATTTGCCTCATGGTTTATCTCAATCACTTGTAAGTATTATAAATAATGCTAAAGATGTAATGTTGAAAACCCAAGATAAAGATAATAGATTTTTATTTATTGAAACAAAACAACAGTACAATAAAATTTATATCACTTTAAAAGATAGTGGCGGTGGAATTGATGAAGATATTATCAGCAAAATATTTGAACCATATTTTACCACTAAACACCAATCACAAGGAACTGGACTAGGACTACATATGACTTATCAAATTATAACAGAAAATATGCATGGAAAAATAGAAGTTAATAATAAAAAATATATCTATAATGATAAAGAATATAAAGGTGCAGTGTTTTTAATAATTTTACACTCTATCGTTTGATTTTACTCTTTTAGAATTAAACTTTAGAAATTATTGTTTATTTTTCTTTTCCTATAATAAATTTAGATATAATCTGCAAAAAATTAGGCTAACACATGGATATTTTATCAAAAAATGCATCGGCAGAAGAATCTATTGAAAATATGACAAAGGCATTAAAAAGTATATCTTCAGATATAACTTTAGGGAAACAGTTACATCCTTTAACAAATTGCTACTCAGTACTTCTAAAATCACAAGATGCACCTAATCATATATATACAAATGGAAAAGGGATAAATGAATTAGCTTGTACGGCTAGTGCATTAGGTGAATATATAGAAAGAATGCAAACAAATAATTTTTTTATAGAATTTTATATGC
>CBFDEF010000173.1:0-2231 GCA_965603755.1 uncultured Arcobacteraceae bacterium | reverse complement strand
GGATGGGGTGGAAGTCCATATCCTCATTGGCAAGCTTGGACTGCAAGTGAACTTATTAAAGATAACTATATAGTATCTTTCCCTCAACTGCCAAATAAAGATTTACCTGACTTAGAAGAATGGCTTTATTTTTTGCAAAAAGAGTTTAACCATTTTAAACCAGATATTGTAGTTTGTCACTCATTGGCAAATATATTATGGTTTCATTTTGTAAATAAGTTTGAAACTTCTGAGATAGAAAAACTTATGTTAGTAGCTCCTGTTAGTAAATGTTGTGAAATCGAAGAGTTAAAAACATTTTTCCCTTATCCAATTGTAAAAGATTTAAAAGCAAAAGAGGTTATTATGGTTGGAAGTACAAATGACCCTTATATGAGCGTTGATGAGATTATGGATCTACAATCTGAACTAAATATAGGACTTAAAATACTTGATGATGCTGGACATATAAATGAAGATAGTGGATATGGAGAGTTGAGTTGTGCAGTAGAGTGGATAAAAAGGGAAGTGGAATAATATGTGTGATAGTGATTATGATTTAAAAACAATGCAGATGAGTATTTTAATGACACCTGATAAAGCAAATTTTACAGGTCATCTTCATGGTGGTGACCTTTTAAAGTATCTTGATCAAGTTGCATATGCTTGTGCTACAAGATATTGTGGCGATTATGTAGTAACTCTATCTGTAGATAAAGTACTTTTTAAACACCCAATTTATATAAGCAATTTTGTAACTTTTTATGCTAGTGTAAATTATACAGGAACAACATCTATGGAGATAGGGATAAAAGTTGTAGCAGAAGATATAAAAAAACGAACTGTAGTGCATACAAATACTTGCTACTTTACTATGGTAGCATTAGATGAGAATAAAAAACCTATAAAAGTTGAACAACTAAATCCCACAACAACTACTCAAATAAGAAGATATAATGATGCAAAAAAGAGAAAAGAGATGAGGTTACAGAATAAACTGTAAAAATTTAAGAGATAATTAAGTGATATTAATTGACAAAAAATGAAAAATTGTATACAATCTAGCACTTAAATTATATGAGTGCTAATTTACTTATAAATATTATAATATAAAAGGAAATAAAAATGAATTTTAAACCATTAGCTGACAGAGTTTTAGTTAAAGAAGAAGAGGCAGTTACACAAACAGCAAGCGGTATATATATACCTGATAATGCTTCAAAAGAGAAGCCAACACATGCAACAGTTGTGGCAGTAGGTCCAGATGTTAAACATGTAGAAGTTGGAGATAAAGTTGTATATGGTAAATATGCAAAAAGTGCAGCTGTAACAGTTGAAAATGAAGATTATTTAGTTATGGAAGTAGCTGAGATATTGGGAGTAATGAAATAATGGCAAAAGAAATATATTTTAGTGATGATGCAAGAAATAGATTATATAGTGGTGTAAAACAATTAGCTGACGCAGTTAAAGTTACAATGGGACCAAGAGGTAGAAATGTACTTTTACAAAAGTCTTACGGTTCTCCTGCTATTACTAAAGATGGTGTTTCAGTAGCAAGAGAGATTGAACTAGCAGATAGCTTAGAAAATATGGGAGCTCAACTTGTAAAAGAGGTTGCTTCAAAAACAAATGACGAAGCAGGAGACGGTACTACAACAGCTACAGTTCTTGCAGAATCAATTTTCAAAGAGGGTTTACGAAATGTAACTGCTGGAGCAAACCCAGTTCAACTTAAAAGAGGTATGGATAAAGCTTGTACTTCAATTTTAACTGAGCTTAAAGCACTTTCAAGAGTTGTTGATACAAAAGATCAAATTGCTCAAGTTGCAACAATTTCAGCGAACTCTGATACACAAATTGGTGATATGATTGCAGAAGCTATGGATAAAGTTGGTAAAGATGGTGTTATTACTGTTGAAGAAGCTAAAGGTATAGAAGATGAACTTGATGTAGTTGAAGGTATGCAGTTTGATAGAGGTTATTTATCACCATATTTTGTTACTAATGTTGAAAAAATGACAGCAGAGATGGAAAATCCATTTATCCTTATCGTTGATAAAAAAGTATCTTCTCTTAAAGAGATTTTACCAATTTTAGAAGCTGTAAACCAAACACAAAGACCACTTTTAATTATAGCTGAAGATGTTGATGGTGAAGCACTTTCTACATTAGTTGTAAATAGATTAAGAGGAAGTTTAAATATCTCTGCTGTTAAAGCTCCAGGTTTTGGTGATAGAAGAAAAGCTATG
>CBFDEF010000172.1:0-2254 GCA_965603755.1 uncultured Arcobacteraceae bacterium | reverse complement strand
AAGAACCATAACCAAATACATTTCCTCTTTCACATAGCCATACACCATTATCTTTACTATTTTGGTAGTTTACCTCATCACATCCTCGTGTACTTAAAACTTTAGCAACAGGGTGTTTCATACTTTGAGAAGCTAGAAATTGACCTTTTTTAATATTTACTTTTGCTTTTGTTTTTCCAGCTGCTACTAAAAGATCAGTTTGTCTACACAGAAAAGCAGGTATTTGAAGTACATCTGCAACTTGTGCAGTAGGTTCTACTTGGTATGATTCATGTACATCTGTTACAATTTTGTAACCAAATGTATCTTTAACTTCTTGAAGTATTTTAAGACCCTCATCAAGCCCAGGTCCTCTAAAACTTTCTAAACTTGTACGATTTGCTTTATCAAAACTAGCTTTAAAATAAAATTCAACTCTTTTATTTTCATTTAATTTTGATAGTTGTTCTGCTATTTTCATAACATTATCACGACTCTCTATAACACATGGTCCTGTAAGTATTATCATTGTATTCCTTTTAATTATTTGTTTCTAAACATATCAAAAGAGCTTCTCTCTGCCCCATTAACAATATAGTGAAATTCATATATATTATTTACTATATGTTCTAAATCTTCTTTTGCATTTTCATCACATGCAAATAGAATATTATCATTAACATTTAGCTCAAAATCCCAAGACGGTAACAATATATCTTCTTCATCTCTGACTATAAGCAAAGGGACAATATTATTAAACTGTTCCCTGTCTCTTCTTGATCTTTTAAGAATTTCAAGCTTCAAACTATTCTCATTTTTCAAATGGTTATATATCTCTATAGCACTATTTTTATTTATTTTCAACTCAAATGTTATTGGGTTAATATTAATATCTTTCATAAGATTATATAAAAGATAATGCCCCCATTTTTCATCTTTTGTTGTAATAATTCTTATCATCTTATCACTCAATGGATTTATTATAGCATTTGTTGTTTTATGAATGAGTATTTTTGACGGTAAAAATATATGGTCAATTGAAGCATGAGAAAAGATTGAAAAATCAGACAACTCATTCTCTCTTGTAATTATAATAGTTTTTTTATTCATCTTTTTTACTGTAGACACAATTGATAAATTTGTAGTATCATTATTTGTTGCTACAACTATCAAGTTAGTATCTTCTATATTTGCATTATGAAGACAAAGCTTATCCTCTGCATTACCACACATTATATTTACAACACCATGCTCTTTAGCATCATCTACAATTTGTTGATTTATCTCTATAATCATAGGTAATATTCCATTAGATTTTAACATCTCATATAAATTGATTCCAAATCTACCATAACCACATATAATTATTTTTTCACTTGGTATACTAAATGTTTTTGTATCTAGTGTGTCTATTTTATATAACCAGTTCTCTAGTTTAAACAAGCTTGGTGCTTTTAATGCCATCTGAATTTGATAAGAGATAATTGAAAATGGATTTTCAACAATATCAGCACCAGCATCAAGCAGATTTTCTGATTCATTTAGTGTAGTTGATCTTACCGCAACTTTTACATGAGGATTTAAAATCTTTGATGCTAAAGTTACTCTTAAATTTAAAATACCAGAATCAAATAAAGAGATAATAGCTTTACAATGTATTGAATTTATACCTGCATACTCCAAAGATGATGTATGGTGTACGTCTCCCACCAAAATAGGAACATGTGTTACAAATCCTTCTAATCTAAGATAGTCAGCTCTATACTGCTCTTTTTCTACAACTACAACCCTCATATTTGAGTTGAGCAGTTTTTTAATAATCTCAGCGGTTGTTTCATTGTATCCAAGGATTATTACAAAATCCTCTTTGATATTTTTTACTGATCTTTTAAATCTTGAAAGTGCTATTTCGCTTAAAAAAAGTTTATCTTGAAGTAAAGATACCAATGCCCCTATTCCATAAAACCATCCCAATACAGTTATATATATAGAAGCAGATACCCAAATTTTTTGTGCATGTGTAAATGCATAAGGCAACTCGCCAAAACCTATTGTTGTAGCCGTATATGTAACAAAATAGAATGCTTCAAAAATTGTAAGATGATAATTATTTCCAGCATCATCAACACCAGGTATAATTAGTAATCCACTCATAGCAATTGCATATGTTATAGCAATTACTGTAAAAGGCAATCTCATCCTTTGAAGGATGATCCATAGTGAACTATTATTCATATGACAAAGCTTCTAAAATTTTCACAGAAACTACCGTTTT
>CBFDEF010000171.1:0-2287 GCA_965603755.1 uncultured Arcobacteraceae bacterium | reverse complement strand
TTAGTTAATGATGTAAAAGATTTAACAAGAGTTATGAAACTTGCATTTTATTTAGCTAGAAGTGGAAGACCAGGTCCTGTTCATATTGACTTACCTAAAGATGTATCTGCTAATTTAGCTGATTTTAATTATGAACAAGAGTTTGACTTACCAACATACAAGCCAACTACTAAAGGTAATGTAAGACAAATTAAAGCAGCATTACAACATATCAGTGTTGCAAAAAGACCATTACTTTATGTTGGTGGTGGAGCTGTTTTATCGAATTGTTATGAAGAGATTAGAGAGTTTGCACATCAAACTAAAATACCAGTTGTTGAAACTTTAATGGCGCGTGGTGTTATGAGAAGTGATGATGAATATTTATTTGGTATGTTAGGTATGCACGGTGAGTATGCTGCAAATATGGCTATGAGTCAAACAGATATGATAATTTGTTTAGGGGCTAGATTTGATGATAGAGTTACAGGTAGACTTGATGTATTTGCTAAAAAAGCACATGTAGTGCATGTAGATATAGATCCAGCTTCAATAGCAAAAATAGTTAAGCCAAACTACCCTATAGTTGGTGACTTAGGTATAGTTATGAAACAAATTTTAGAACATACTAAAGATTTTGATTTTAATGACTATTCAGATTGGCATAACACTTTAAAAAAATATAGAAAAAAACATCCTTTAAGATTTGAAGAAAATGAAAATGATGATAGAGTTAAACCTCAATGGGTTATAAAAAGAACTGGAGAATTACTTGGTGATAAAGCTTTAGTTTCTACTGATGTTGGTCAACATCAGATGTGGACAGCACAATTTTATCCATTTAATTATCCAAGACAGTTTATGACAAGCGGTGGATTGGGTACTATGGGAGTAGGGCTTCCATACGCAATGGGAGTAAAAAGAGCTCATCCAGATAAAATATCTGTAAACTTTACAGGTGATGGTTCTATTATGATGAATATTCAAGAGATTATCACTTGTACTCAGTATAATTTACCACATATTAATATTATTCTAAATAATAACTATTTAGGTATGGTAAGACAGTGGCAAACTAGATTTTATGAAGATAGGTTAGCTGAAACAGTTTTAGATACACAAGCTGATTTTAAAATGTTATGTGAATCTATGGGTGGTGTTGGATATAGAGTTACAACAAAAGATGAATTTGATAAAGCTCTTGAAGATGCTGTAGCTTCAAACAAAACAGCAATGATTGAGGTTATTGTTGATAGAAGAGAAGAAGTATTGCCAATGGTACCAAATGGTCATGCATTAAATGAGATGTTATTACTAGAAAATCAAGGAGATAAATAATGAGTTCTTTTAGAGATTTTTATAATAGTGAAGAGAAAAGAGAAGTTTTATCAGTAATTGTAGTAAATAAAGATTCTGTTTTAAGTAGAATTGTTGATCTGTTTTCAGCAAGGGGCTATAATATTGATAGTTTAACAGTTGCACCTATTCCAAATAGTGAATATTCAAGAATTACAATAATTACTTTTGGAAAAACTAGAACTATTGATCAAATTGTTAAGCAGTTAAATAAATTGATCCCTGTTTTTAAAGTTATTGAACATAAAGATGTTATTGAGAAAGATACAGTTCTTATTAAAGTGCCATTAGATCAAAATCTAAGCGATGTAGATGTTTTAGCTAGAGCTTATCATGGATCTATTTTGAATGTTACTGAAGATGCTATAGTTATTTCAGCAACTGATGAACCAAAAAGAATTGAAAACTTTATTAAAGTAATAGAAAAATACAAACCAATCGAGATTGTTCGAAGTGGTGTTGTAGCTATGGAAAGATAGTCCTTTTATATGAAACTACTTGATATTGCTAATAATTTAGATATAGATATTACTATTGATATCCAAATAGATGGATTAAATACTTTAAAAGATGCTTCATCAAAAGAGATAACTTTTTTAGAAAATAAAAAATATTTATCTCAATTAGAAGAGACTAAAGCAGGTGCTGTTTTTGTAACCAATGAGTTTAAAAACTTAGTACCAAAAAATACAATAGCTTTAGTTTGTGATAACCCATATCTTTGTTTAGCAAAAGCAAGTAAATATTTTGCTCCACAAGTTGTTCAAACTAGTGGGGATGAACCAGAAATTGGTTCAAATTGTACAATAATGCCAAATGTAAATATAGGCTTCAATACAACTATCGGAAAAAACTGTACATTAATGTCTGGTGCTTTTATAGGTGATAATGTAACTATTGGAGATAACTCTATTATATATCCAAATGTAACTATTTACAGAGATTGTAAATT
>CBFDEF010000170.1:0-2307 GCA_965603755.1 uncultured Arcobacteraceae bacterium | reverse complement strand
AAAGAATTAATAGAATCACTAAGAAGTCTTACTGATTGTAAAAAAGCATTTATTATTACTGGTTTAAAAACATTTAATTCAAAGTTTCCATTACTGGCAGCTATATTTATAGTTGTATCATTTCCTAAAACTTGACATACCACCATTGTGACAGCTTCACTTTGTGTTGGATTTACTTTTCCAGGCATAATAGAACTTCCTGGTTCATTTTGAGGTATATTAATCTCCCCGATTCCACATCTAGGACCTGATGAGAGCCATCTTATATCATTTGCTATTTTCATCATATCAACAGCTAATGTTTTTATAGCACCATGTGTAAAAGTTATAGCATCATGAGAGGAAAGTGCATGAAATTTATTTGGTGCACTTTTAAACTTTTTATTTGTAAACATACTCACCTCTTTTGCAAACATCTTTGCTAGTTTTGGATGGGCATTTAGTCCAGTTCCTACAGCAGTTCCACCAAGAGCTAGTTCTCTTATATATTTTAAAGATATTTTTATCATATCATAAGAGTTGTCAAGCATCTGAACCCAAGCACTTATCTCTTGTCCCAATGTTAATGGCGTTGCATCTTGAAGATGTGTTCGCCCTATTTTGATAACATTTTTAAACTTTTTAGATTTTTTCTTAAAAGTCTTAGATAAAGATTTAATTGCAGGTAAAAGATTCTCTTGTATAACTATAAGTGAAGAGATATGCATAGCTGTTGGAAAAGTGTCATTTGAACTTTGAGATCTATTTACATCATCATTTGGATGGATAGATTTTCCACTAATGTTTGCTATGACTTCATTTATATTCATATTTGTTTGAGTTCCACTCCCTGTTTGCCAAACCGATAAAGGAAAGTTATCTTTATGTTTACCTTCCAAAATTGTATCACAAGCCTGAACGATAGCATCAGTTTTTTTATCTTCTAAATTATCAAGCTTATTATTTACAATAGCCACAGAGCGTTTTAAGATAACAAAAGCCTCTATCATCTCATATGGTATTTTCTCTGTTCCTATATCAAAGTTTTTCAAACTTCTAGCAGTTTGAGCACCCCAGAATTTATCTTGTGGAACTTTTACTTCACCCATAGTGTCTTTTTCAATTCTATATTTCATTATAAATCCTATATATAAAGTATAACTTTAAGCCTCTTAAATTGCTATTTAAGTATATAAAGATATTATTCTCTTTATAAATACAAAGGCAAAAAATGAATGATTTTACATATTACAATCCTACAAAAATAGAGTTTGGAAAAGATAAAGAGAATAATATTGGTGAATACCTAGCACAATCTGGTATTAAAAAAGTACTATTACATTATGGTGAGGGAAGTATTAAAAAAAATGGTCTATATAATAGAATTATAGATTCATTAAATAAAAACAATATAGAATTTATTGAACTTTCAGGTGTTGTAAGTAATCCACTTCTTAGTAAAGTAAATGTTGGTATACAATTATCAAAAGATAATAGTGTTGAAGCTATTTTAGCAGTTGGTGGTGGTTCAGTAGCAGATAGTGCAAAAGCTATTGCAGCTGGTGCTAAATATGATGGAGATGTTTGGGACTTTTTTATCCATAAAGCACAGATTACTAAAGCACTACCAGTATTTACTGTTATGACACTAAGTGCCACTGCTAGTGAGATGAATGGAAACTCTGTAATTATTAATGATGATACAAAACAAAAATACTCAATAGCTAGTGTATTGCTAAATCCTGTAGTTTCAGTAATCAATCCTGAACTTATGGCAACTGTTAGTAAAGAATACTTAGCTTATTCTGCTGTTGATGTTATTTCTCATTGTATAGAAGTATATTTTACTGCTAGTACTCAACCTCATTTTAACTCTAGAATAGTTGAGTCTATTATTAAAACTATTATAGAAACAACTGAAATATTATTAGAAAATCCAAATGATTATGATGCAAGAGCCGAGTTTGCATGGGCAGCTATTCAAGGATTAAATGGTTTAACTCCAGCAGGAACTGAAGGTGGAAACTTTCCAAATCATATGATAGAACACTCTTTATCTGCTTTGTTTAATATAGCTCATGGTGCAGGATTAGCAGTTGTGATTCCAGCATGGATGAAATGGTACAAAGAGCAAAATATAGCTCAATTTAAAAGATTCTCAAAAGAGATTTTTAATAGCGATGATGAAAATGTAGGGATAGAAAAACTAGAAAACTGGTTTGCAAAAATTGGAGCACCAATTACATTAGAAGAGGCAAATATTCCTAGAACTTCTATAGAAGAGTTAGCAATAAATGCAAATGGATTAGCAAATGTTTGGGGAATTGG
>CBFDEF010000169.1:0-2316 GCA_965603755.1 uncultured Arcobacteraceae bacterium | reverse complement strand
TTACTAAATATTTCAGTAACCACATCTTTTATATCACTTGCAATTTCATCTGTAATGGTTGCTTCCCAAGTTGGTAGTATTACTTTAAAGTCCGCGTCAAATTGTTGCGTCATATCAAAAGTAAAATATCTATCATCTTTTATTTGCTGATATATCATATTTGAAAAATGTTCAGAACCTATAAGTTCTTTATCTGCTTGGACAAAATCATTAAGCATTTGAGTTAATGCTGTAAATTTTAAATGATTTTCAAACTTTTCTTCAAAGTTTTCTTCTGCAGATAAATACAATACTATTTCATGTATCGCTTCAAAAACTTTTCTACTGTCTATTTGTAAATTTAACTCTGCAAGTTTTTTTTGAGTCTCTTCTAAATCTTGTATTGATTGTAAAGCTAGACTACCTAAACCTATTTGATAATATAGTTGATATTTACATATACTATCAATTAATTTATCTCTACTAAAATATTTATCTATTGCTTGTTCTAATTTCATAACTAAATTGTATCTAGTTGCACTATAAATATATCTGAATTATTCTATACAATTATTTATTATTTAATTGATGATTAAACTCAGGAACGATATATTTAAGTTGTTCTATTTTATCATCACAGCTTATTAGTTTTTCTATATCATTATTTAACTTATTTATATCATATATAGTTGGTTTTGCTACTGTTATTGATTCATAATCTGTTGTACAATCAGTATCATCAATAAGTAACTCCTCATAAAGTTTTTCTCCCGGTCTTAAACCACTAAACTCTATTTGAATATTTTCTCTTCCACTTAACTCTATCATCTTTTTTGCTAAGTCAACTATTTTTATAGGTTCACCCATATCAAGAATAAATATCTCTCCACCAGTTCCAATCGCTCCAGCTTGAAGTACAAGCTCACAAGCTTCAGGTATAAGCATAAAATATCTTGTAATATCAGGATGTGTTACAGTTATATTTTGCCCTTTTTCAATTTGTCCTTTAAACTTAGGGATAACACTTCCACTACTTCCCAATACATTTCCAAATCTCACCGCTACTATATCTGTTCCATTTCCATTTGAATTCTGCGCATAAAGCTCACATATTCTTTTTGTAGTACCCATTACATTTGTTGGACGTACTGCTTTATCTGTAGAGATTAAAACTAACTTCTTTACTTTATGTTTTATAGATATATCAATAACATTTTTTGTACCAATTACATTATTTCTAATAGCTTCAGAAATATTTGCTTCTACTAATGGTACATGTTTATAAGCAGCTGCATGGATTACAATATCTGGTTTATATATATCAAAAGTTTTATCTAAATCATCTAAAGATACAACAGATTGCATAATAGGTATAATATTAACTCCACTAACCTCTTGCTCTATTTGATACAAATTAAATTCACTATGATCAAGTAAAATAAGTTTTGAAGCTTTAAAAATAATACATTGTCGTACTATTTCACTACCTATGCTTCCTCCCGCACCTGTAATTAAAACTACTTTATTACCAATAAAAGATGAGATTTTAGCTTTATCTAAATCTGCAGGATGCCTGGCTAATAAATCCTCAACAGATATATCTTTTAACTGTGTTGAAAAATCTTTATCTCTTAATATATCAGATAAAGATGGTAAAATCTTTATCTCTTTAAAGTAACCATTTAATTCTTCATATATTTGTGTAACTATTTTTTGTTCAGTTGAAGGCATTGCAATAACCAATAAATCAAATTTATTATTACCAATTCTTTTTTGCAGCTCATCTTTTGATAAAATTCTAACAGCATCTATACTTCTACCTTGAACAATATTATCATCATCTACAAAATATCTTACTTTGTATTCACTATTTCGAAACTCCTCTTCAAGTTTCATACCAGCTTTTCCTGCACCATAAATAACAACTTGCTTTGTTTTTTCAACTTTACTTCTATTTATTATGAAATAATAACTATACATTATGAAATTTATAGTAAAGATATAAAGAAATAGTTCTGAAGCTAAAAATGCAAATCTTAATTCTCCATAAAAATAAGGCATATATAAAATAAAAGGGACAATATAAACAAAACTTTTGATTAAAAATGTTTTTTGAGTAGCTTTACTCCAAGAGAGTGAATAATCTTTAAATATTAAAAGGGATGCAATCATTCTAATAACAATAACACTTAATACAATATTTAACTCAAACTGCATGTGAAATATAAAAAAAGTCCACCAAAATGTTGCAAATGTAAGCACTACTATTACCAAAAAGTTTAATATTCTTTTATCTAAAATCATTTTCTATTATATCCTTATATTTGTATCTTATTC
>CBFDEF010000168.1:0-2324 GCA_965603755.1 uncultured Arcobacteraceae bacterium | reverse complement strand
TGTAAGAAAATAGTACCTGCAACATTTTTATTTTTTTTCTTTAATAATTGCTTCAACTCATCTACTGTTATCTCTTCACCCTCTTCGTGCATATATAGATAACTTTTAGTTAAATATTCTAATTCGTGAACCTCTTTAAATATACCAAAAACTTGCATTATCTTAACGCCCCCATTTGTTCACCAGCTAAAAGATGAAAATGAATATGCTCAACCTCTTGACCACCAAGTTTACCAATATTAGTAATAAGTCTATATCCGTCACTTTTAACACCTAATGTTAAAGCAACCTCTTGAATAAATGTAGTCATCTCTGCCATAATATTTGGTGTCATCTCATTAAAAGATTGAATATGAACTTTAGGTATGATAAGGACATGGATTTTAGCAGATGGATTTATATCCTCAAAAGCTAAAAAGTTATCGTTTTCAAGAACTGTTTTATTTGGTATCTCACCAGCTATTATTTTGCAAAATATGCACATATAGTATTTCCTCTTATATTTAAGTAGTTAAATTTTTTTGTAGTATAGCAAAATTTTAATATTTAAACAATTATCATTTTATTGATTGAGATTATTAGTAAAAAAACACCTAACCAAAGTATAATTAAGATTTAAGTATAATCGCATATTATTAAAGACTTAAAGTTTAAAAAAGTCAATTAGGAGATACATTTGAAAGAATGGATAGATAAGATAAACGCCAGTGAATCTTTAGAACAGTTAGAATCATATAGAATTGAATTATTAGGTAAAAAAGGTGTTTTAACACTTGAGTTTGCTAAGATGAAAGATGTTCCAAATACAGAGAAAAAAGCTTTTGCTCAAAATTTAAATAAGCAAAAAACTGAAGTAAACACAGCTTTAGATACTCAAAAAACTATTCTAATGGCTAAAGAGTTAGAGAAGAAGTTAGAGTCTGAAAAAATAGATGTAACTAAATTTAGTTCAAACTGTACAACATCAGCTAAACACCCTGTATGTGACACAATGGAAAGAATTACTACATATTTTCAAAACTTAAATTTTAGTATTGATGAGGGTCCTTTAGTTGAGGATGACTTCCATAACTTTGAAGCTCTAAACTTACCAAAATACCATCCAGCTAGAGATATGCAAGATACATTTTATTGTAACGATGGAGCGGTTTTAAGAACACATACAAGTCCTGTTCAAATAAGAACTATGATGAGTACAAAACCACCTATTAGAATGATAGCACCAGGTACAGTTTTCAGAAAAGATTTTGATATAACACATACTCCAATGTTTCATCAAATTGAAGGTCTTGTTGTAGAACAAGAGGGTGTAGTTTCTTTTGCAAATTTAAAATTTGTAATGGAGGAGTTCTTACACCATATGTTTGGTGATGTTGAAGTTAGATTTAGACCATCATTTTTCCCATTTACTGAGCCTTCTGCAGAGGTTGATATTTCATGTAAATTTTGTAAAGGTAGTGGATGTAGAGTTTGTTCACATACAGGATGGCTTGAGGTATTAGGTTGTGGAATTGTAGATGAAAATGTATTTAAAGCAGTTGGATATAAAAATGTTAGTGGATACGCATTTGGTTTAGGTATTGAAAGATTTGCTATGCTTATACATGAGATTGGAGATTTAAGATCTCTATTTGAAAGTGACATTAGACTATTAGGACAATTTAGATGATTATTACAAGACAATGGATACAAGAATATATTGATATTTCAAAACTAAGTACGGAAGCTATATGTAAAGCTTTAAATTCAATTGGTCTTGAGGTTGATTCAACTCAAAGAGTTTTAATCCCAAATGGTGTTGTTATTGGAAAAGTTACATCTAAAGAGAAACATCCAGATGCAGATAAACTAAATGTTTGTCAAGTTGATATAGGCTCAACATCTGTTCAAATCGTTTGTGGTGCTAAAAATGTAGATGCTGGACAATTAGTTCCTGTAGCTACTGTTGGTGCTGTATTAGGTGATGAAGACAATAAACTAAAGATAAAAAAAGCAAAACTAAGAGGTGTAGAATCTCTAGGGATGATTTGTAGTTCAACTGAGATTGGATTACCAAAATTAAATGATGGTATTTTAGTGCTTGATGACTCAATTGGTAAATTAGTTGTTGGTAAAGAGTTAAATGAATATGCTTTAATAAATGATGAAATTATTGAGATTGAACTTACTGCTAATAGAGGTGATTGTTTAAGTATCAATGGAGTAGCAAGAGAGCTTAGTACATATTTTGATATCCCATTAAAACATTCAGACCCAATTGTTAATACAAATAATAAAGGTATAAACCAAGTATTTGAAGTAAATTATGATTCTAGTTGTGAATC
>CBFDEF010000167.1:0-2427 GCA_965603755.1 uncultured Arcobacteraceae bacterium | reverse complement strand
CATTTTGATAAAAGTTTTACAGATATAAATCAAATAGCCCAATCTGAAATAGATAAACATTTGAATAATATGGAGCTATTAATTTAGATGTTTGCAAAATTAAAATTAATCGATCAAGGTGTTTTATTTATGCTTTTAAATGCAATGCTTTCAGCACTTAATGGAGCAGTTGCAAAAGTGCTATCTGAAACTATGGATCCCGTTGAGATGGTTTTTTATAGAAATATTTTAGGAGTTGCTATTGTTCTATATAGTTTACAAAAAGTTCCTGTAGTTATTAACACATCAAAGCTTCACTTACTAATACTAAGAGGTGTATTTGGAGCAATAGCAATGGTACTGTTTTTTTATACTATTGCAACTATACCTTTAGGGGAAGCTATAGTATTAAATAAAACATCACCATTTTTTGTAACTATACTTGCATTTTATTTAATGAAGGAATCTATAAATACACATACAATATTTGCTCTAATTATTGGATTTTTAGGGATTGTTTTGATAATGAAACCTTTTGGTATGGTTATATCAACAGAACATATTCTAGGTGTATTAGGTGGTTTTTTTGCAGCAGCTGCTTATGCCACTATCAAGAAAATAAAAGATATTTATGATGCAAGAGTTATTATGCTCTCTTTTATGGGAATAGGTGTGATTATACCACTATTACTTTATATATTTACACCTTATGTAGTATTTCAAATACATACTGATCCTTTTATATGGATTTTAATAGTTTTTATGGCTCTTATCTCCACAGCTTCTCAATGGTTTTTAACAAGAGCATATAGCCTAAGTCGCGCAAGTATAATTGGAGTTGTAAGTTATACAAATATACCTTTTGCTATAGGGTTTGGTGTAGTGCTTGGAGATTCATTACCTGATTTATATACATTTGCGGGAATCACCCTTATTGTAATTGGTGGTATTTTAGTTGGTAAAAAATCATCAAATAAGAGTTAATGGGATAAAATAAATTATGAAAAATAAAAGAGTAAAAAATATAATAATATTATCTTTATCCTTGTTTGGAATAATGCTAATATCAACTTTGATTGTAATAGGTTTTAACTTTTCGATTGGTTTTAGTACTGATGTACAAAATGATGATGTAGCAACAAGTATTGCTGCAGTTGCATTTACAATAGCTGTTGCAATGAGATATTTATATGATAAATTATAGAGAAATTATCTTATAAAATAGATCTTGATATTTTTTATTCTAAAGGTAAACTAATTGTGAATTGGGCTCCAGTATACTCTTCTTTATTATATTCATAAGTTACATTATTAGCTTCAATAGTTCCACCCATACCATCTACAATTAGATTATAAGTCATATGTAGTCCTAGTCCCGTCCCTTGTGATTTATGCTTAGTTGTAAAATATGGCTCAAATATTTTATTTTTAATATCTTCTTGGATTCCACCTGCATTATCTTTTATTTTTATAATAACTCTATTATTTAATTTTGTAGTTGTGATAAATATAAGTTTATTTTCATGGCAAGAAGTAGAATCCGACTTATCACAAACTTCTTTTTCTTTTAACACATCTTTAGAATTATTAAATATATTTATAAAACATTGAGTTAACTCATTTTCATATCCATTTATTTTTATATCATTATCTATATCTAATACAATATTTATATTATGATTTTTAATTGAACTTTCCACCAAATGCAAGAAGCTATCAATGTCATCTTTTAGACTAAATATTTTTTTAGTTCTATCACCTTTTATAAAGTTTCTAAAATCATCTATTGTTTTAGATAAATATTGAGCATTATTATTTATAGCATTACACGATTCAATTAGAGCATTATCATCTAGTATACCATACTCTTTTTGTATAATAATTCCTGTTGATGCTGTTGATATTAAAGATAATGGCTGTCTCCATTGATGTGCAATATTCCCAATCATCTCACCCATTGAAGCCATTTTTTCTTATTTGAAGAGTTGTTCCTCTCGTTTTTTAAAATCTGTTATATCTGTAAAAATTACTAATATTTCATCTTTGTTAAATCTTTTTGCAATAACATTGAAAAAATATATTCTATCCTCAAATCCAAGTTTTACAATATGATTTCTATTAAGATTATCAATTAAATACTCTGCCCATATTTTTCCATTTATCATTTTATCTTTAGAAAATTCTTTATTATCTACTGTTAAAAAATAATCACAAACACAATCATGCTCTTTTAAAAACTCCTCTACTGTATTATAATGAAACATATCAAAAAAAGTTTTATTTGCCCTTACAAGAGTTGAACCATCTGTCACAATAATAATATCAGGAGCAATATCAAGAATATTTTGGATATATTCTTTTTCATCTTCAAGCTCTTTGGTTCTTTGGATAACTTTTTGATTTAAATTTCTATAGTTTACTAATGATCTATGGACAAAAATAGTGATA
>CBFDEF010000166.1:0-2549 GCA_965603755.1 uncultured Arcobacteraceae bacterium | reverse complement strand
AAACACTCTCTAATTTGTTTTTCACTTAAAGAGTTTCTTAACTCTTTATCTGCAAGTAAGTGTCCTAGGTATAAAGACTCACCTTTTTTATTTGTTGTGGCTTTACCTTGTTGGATCTCTTCCCAAACTTTCATAGCATTTCTTTGAACAATTCTGTATGCATCTTCTCTTGAAACACCTTTAAGTGGTAACTCTAAAAGTACTCTTTGAGAGAATACAAGTCCACCAGTAAGATTTAAGTTTTTCATCATGTTTTCAGGCATAACTGTTAAGTTTGCAATTACATTGTTCATTCTATGAAGCATAAAATCAGTTGTAATAAATGCATCTGGTAACCAGAATCTTTCACTTGAAGAGTGAGAGATATCTCTTTCATGCCATAATGCTACATTTTCCATTGCAGGTGCTGCATGTGCTCTAATAGAACGTGCTAGACCTGTAATGTTTTCAGTTAAAATTGGATTTCTTTTGTGTGGCATTGCTGAAGATCCTTTTTGACCTTTTGCAAAATACTCTTCAGCTTCATAAACTTCTGTTCTTTGTAAATGTCTCACTTGAACAGCAAATTTTTCAATAGTTGATGCCATACATGCTAGTGCAGTTGCAAGTCTTGCGTATCTGTCTCTATGAACTACTTGATTTGAACAAGGTTCTGGCTTTAGTCCAAGTTCTTTCATAGCGTACTCTTCAAGTTCTAATGGAGCATGAGCAAAGTTACCCATAGCACCAGAGATTTGACCAACAGAGATAACTTTAAGAGTCTCTTTTAAGTTCTTAAGGTGTCTTTTCATCTCATCATACCAAACAGCTAAAGTTAAACCAAAAGTGATAGGCTCGCCATGGATACCATGAGATCTTCCTACCATTAAAGTCATCTTATGCTCTTTAGCTCTTTTTTTGATAGATTTCATAAGCATCTTAACATCTTTGATAACTATTTTAAGAGAATCTCTCATTTGAATAGCCACACCTGTATCAACAGCATCAGAAGATGTCATACCATAATGAAACCATCTTGATTCTTCACCTAGTGATTCTGAAACACTTGTATTAAATGCAATTAAATCATGTTTAGTAACAGCTTCAATCTCTTCTATTCTTTCTACTGAAAAAGTAGCATTTTTTACTATCTTTTTACAATCTTCATCAGGGATAAGTCCAAGTTTATTCCATGCTTTTACAGCTGCTTTTTCAACTTCTAGCCATGCTGCATATCTTGCTTGTTGTGTCCAATGTTGTGTCATCTCTGGTCTTGCGTATCTTTCTACCATTTTAAATTCCTCATATATCTATCTTTTTTTGTATTTTATCTAAAAAGTGCTTTTATTCTTTTTTTTCTTTTCTAGGCTTTACTATCATATACATGATAAATAGAAAAAATAGTGTAATACACACAGAAAATAGAACTGGAATAGATTTTAAAATCACAAAAGTTACTATTAAAATAGCTAGAATAGTTGGAACTTCATTATAAGCTCTAAAAAACTTACCACTTCTTGCACACTCATCATTTTCAAGTTTTCTTCTAAAATATTCTAAACTTATTGAATATATTACAAGTAAAAGTACAAGTGTTAGCTTTGCATGCATCCAAGCACCACTTAAAAGATCTGGATTTAGATATATCAAAAATACACCACTAAATACTGTTGCCCACATAGCTGGGGCTCCTATATATTTATATAGTTTAAACTCCTGTATCTTCACAATTTCTACAAACTCTTTTTTATCACTATTTTCTTGATGGTACACATAAAGTCTTGGTAGATAAAAAAGCATCGCCATCCAAGATAACACACTTATAACATGAAATGCCAAAATAGGCATATAGTATTCAACCATTTTAATTCCTAAAATTTTAAATTGATATATTTTATCATATAATAATGTATTAGGAGTTGAGATGATAATAAAATTTTTGTTTTTTATAATGATATCGTTACTATTTTTGGGATGTGCACAAAAAAGTGTCAAACAAATATTTATTGAAAAAGGGCAAAAGTACAATGTAAATCATAAAACACTTTATGCCATTTGTAAACTAGAAAGTAATCACAATGAAAATGTAGTAAATGTAAATAAATCTATTTTAAATATTCAAAAAGGTCCACACTATTTTAGTTCTGCTTTTAAAGCAAATCTATACATGGATTATATTTTAGATCCTATGTTACTTAATTATGATATAGGTATTTGTCAAATCAATAAACAACATTTAGATAGATTAGATTTGGATAATGAAGAGCTACTAGATAGAGAATTAAACATAGACATTGCAGCAAAAATATATAAATACAACTTAGGAAAATGTAACAATAAAATAGAATGTGCATTAAGCATGTACAATACAGGATATAAAAACTCTACAATTGGAAGAAGATATGCCAAAAAAGTTTTAAGAATTAGGGAAAATATAAACTATTAGTCTCTAATTGCATATTAATCATAAATTATATATAATAAGTAGTAAAAATATAGTATTTAAAGTTTATGCAATTTAAAGGAACAGTTATCAGTACAATTAAAAAATGTTTATTTCCCGCAGCTGG
>CBFDEF010000165.1:0-2561 GCA_965603755.1 uncultured Arcobacteraceae bacterium | reverse complement strand
TGGAAAAATTAGATGATGCAGTTAATAAAGCAAAAAATGATGAAACAAAAGGGAGAATAGAGATTGAAACATAACAGATGTAAATTATTATTTGGAGATGATTTTTCAAGATTAAAAGATGCAAAAATTATTATACTTGGCGTTGGCGGTGTAGGTGGACATGCGTTAGATTGTTTGTATAGAAGTGGAGTTGAAAATATCACAATTGTTGATTTTGATATATATGAGACTTCAAATCAAAATAGACAAATAGGAAGTGATGCTATTGGGAAAGTAAAAGTTGAACATTTAAAAACTATTTATCCAAATATAATAGCAATATCAAAAAAAATTGATTTAGAATGGGTAGAGAATTTTGATATGAGCTCTTATGATTTAATATTAGATGCAATTGATGATATAAAGCCAAAAGTGCAATTAATAAAAAAATATCACAAAAAACTTATCTCAACTACAGGTAGTGCAAAAAGGATTGATCCTACAAAAATTGAGTATATTAATATATTTAAAACTTATAATGATCCATTTGCAAAAAAAATAAGAGAACTATTAAAAAAAGAAAGATTTAATAAAAATTTTAAAGTAATATTTAGCAGTGAGTTAGCTCAATGTAAAGAGTTGGGAAGCTTTATAGGTGTTACTGGTTCTTTTGGATTTGCAATGTGTAGTATAGCAATTAAAAAACTATTAAGTGAAAAATAGATAAAATAATATAAATTGATAAATTTAGATTATAAAAGGAATTTATATGAGTGGAATTAGTGATAGTGTAGAACAATTAACCCAAGCTCACCTTAGAAATGTACAGCAGTTAGCTGTTTTTTATACGGGGCATGGTGATGTATATGCAATTAATATTGCAAAAATCAAGGCTTTTATAATAACTGAAGAGATTGCAATAACTGATACTCCAACAGATACTGATGTGGTAGAAGGGATTGGTACAATTAGGGGTGAGCCTATTACACTTATTAATCTAGACAGGTGGCTAGGTTATGAAGCATTACCTGTTAATGAATATAAACTAATTATTTTTTGTGAATTTAATCATAAACAAGTTGGATTTTTAGTAAAAGATATGGTTAATATTGTTGAAAAAACAACAGCAGAACTAATAAATTCTGAAAATCAAAACTCTAAAGTAACATACACAACATATGTAGAGATAAATAAGAAAGATCATCTTTGTACAGTATTTAATGCTGAGCAATTACTTTCTGATATAGGTTGGACAGATATCAATGCTAGCGATTTAGATAGATATATTACTAGACCATTAAATAATGACAAAGTTATTTTAATTGCTGAAGATAGTGCAGTAGCAAGAGAAGTGATGAATCAGTTTATGCGAAAAGCTAAAGCAAACTTTATAATGTCTTCAGATGGTGGAGATCTTCTAGAAAGACTTGAAGAGTTTAAACCTGAAGAGATAGGTTTGGTTATTACAGATATTGAGATGCCTGGAACTGATGGGTATCAAGTTGCTAAATATATTAAAGAGACACCAAGGTATAGTCATATCCCTGTAGTTGTTAACTCAAGTATGACAACAGATGCTGTAAAAGATAAAATGAATAGAATTGGTATTGATGGTTTTATTGGTAAAACTGATGTTCCAGCTTTATATTCTGTAGTATCTAATCTTATAGGTACAAAATAATTATATTTTAATTGTAACTCAAAGAGTTTAATCTCTTAAGTTGCGATTGTTTATTTAAATGTTACTGCTTTTTTAAACTTTCTTTTTTTCTCCCAATTTAATAGTTCTAGTTCTGGAGAATTTAAGAATTTTTTTGGATACCCAACACACAGATAACCTACAAGTTTATATTTATTAGATATGTTTACTATCTTATTTACTTTTTTAGGCTTTATTATACTTACCCAACCTATACCAATATTAAGACTTCTAGCCATAAGCCACATGTTTTGAATAGCACATACTACACTATATTCCCCCATTGATTTTTGAGTTGTTTGTCCTAAAATTTTAGTTTTACTTGATTTATAATATACAGCTATATTTATAGGAGTCTCTTTTATCCCTTCAAGTTTTAGTGTTTTATAAATTGGTCTATGTTTAAAAAACTTTTTACTTTTTGTATATTCTTTTTCAAAATTTTTATATATCTTATCTTTTATCTCTTCATCTTTAATAACAATAAATTTCCAAGGTTGAGAAAAACCGACAGATGGTGCATTTAGACCTGCTTCAAGTATCTTATTTAGATCTTTCTTTTTAATATTTTTTCTTTTGAAGTTATTACCTCTTATATCTCTTCTTGATACTATTATATCATTTAAAATTTTTGATTGCTTAGTGTTAAACTTCATAAAATCTCTTTTCTAATAGGTAAAAATTGTTTCTAAACATAGTATGTAGATATGTACCAAATACTTTTTTGTTTTTATTTTGCCAACTTCCAGCTTTACCAATACCATTTTTTGATTTGGATAATATATCAAAACCTTTGGTTTCTTTAGTAAAACCTTTGGTTTCTTTAGTAAAACCTTTGGTTTCTTTAGTTATATCTCTTGTATAATGAAAACTATGCCCTTTT
>CBFDEF010000164.1:0-2593 GCA_965603755.1 uncultured Arcobacteraceae bacterium | reverse complement strand
GTTGATGATACACCGGTCAGATTAAGTCAAAGCATTGTAAAATAGTAAATATTAAAAAGGGTAAAAAGATGGATAGATTATATGCTCCTTGGAGAACTGAATATATTGCAAATAATAGTAAAAAGATAAAAGGGTGTGTCTTTTGTCATATAGTAAAAAACAACTCTTTAGAAGATGATGATGAGTTGGGTGTATTGCATAGAGAAAAAGATTTCTTTATAGTTATGAACAAGTACCCTTATTCTCCTGGTCACTTTATGATTATCCCAAATCTACATACAGCAAATCTTGAAGATTTAGATGGTGAAGTTTTTGCAAAGATCTCTGTATATGCACAAAAAGGTGTAAAGATGTTAAAAGATGTTTTTGGAGCAAAGGGTGTAAATATAGGTATGAACTTAGGAAAAGCAGGAGGTGCTGGAATAGAAGAGCATATTCATTTACACTTGGTTCCTAGATGGGTGGGAGACACTAACTTTATTACAACAATTGGTGATACTAGAATATATAGTAGCGACGCAAATAAAATTTTTAGAAAGTTAAAAGATGTCTCACCAAATTATTTTAGATAATCATACTTTTACACTTATCCATAGAACAAATAAAAAGATCAAAAGGATAAGTTTAGCAATTGAAAATAAAGATGAGATAATTGTAAAAACACCTTTAAAGTTTAAATCTCATAAGTTAAAAGAGATTGTTTATGAGTACCAAGATTGGATATTAAACTCAATCAAAAAAGTACCATCAAAAAATCAATTTGATTTTGTTACAGGTGGTAAAATCCCATATATGGGCATACAATTCCCAATGATTCTTAAACAAAATGTAGAAGTGAAAAAAGTAAAGTTTAGTTTATTAGGTGATGAGTTTTTAGTTGAATATAATAATCCTTTACAAACTTATGATGAATTTATTGAGGGACTTAAAACTTTTTACAAACATAATGCTATAAAAATAATTGACCCTATATTTGATGAGTGGACACATATAACTCAACTATTTCCAAATAAAATTGGATATAGATTTGCAAAAGGTAGATGGGGTAGTTGTAGTTATGAAAACAATATATCTATAAACTACAAATTACTTCAGTTTGATAAAAAGTGTATAGAATATGTAGTATTACATGAGTTATGTCATATAGTTGAAAAAAATCATTCTAAAAAGTTTTGGAATTTGGTAAGTTCCTATATGAGCGATTATAAACTTGTAGAGAAAGAGTTAAGAAGTAAACTATTTTAGTTTTTTAAACTATTTTCTTAAGTTTTCTCTAGATAATATTGATGTATCAATAATACTTTGCAGTTTTGTTTCAAAAGCCACTTGTTCTTGTGTTTTTTGAAGATATGCCAGAAGTAACTCTTGTGTTGTTAAGTTTTTATCAGTTGATAAAAACTTCTTTAAACCCTCTTCAAGTTTATTATCAGCATCTTCACCAATATTTATTGTATATGCTGAATGGTTTATATGAAATGTTATATTTTTCAAATTTTACCATCTTTTTGTAGCATGTTTTTTATCATCAATGTTACATCTTGGTTATTTCTAGTAAATAGATCGTTCTGATTTTTTAATTCACTAAGTTCTGCTCTTAGTTTTTCATTCTCTTTAACAAGAAGTTGAAAATCATGTGACATAATATCCAGTTTATCTATAAGTTGATCCAATATATTCATACCTTATTCTAACAAATAAAATTATTGTTTTTGCTGAAGTTATAGTTTTCTATTAAAACTATAACTATCCACAAATCTAAAGGATATTAAGTTTTCCAAAATAGCAACTAATACTATAAAGTTTATAAAGGAACTTCCCCCATAACTAAATAAGGGTAAGGGAAGACCAACAACAGGAGCAAACCCTATAACCATAAGGATATTAATACTCATATTTAAAAAGAATAGTAGTGCTAATCCACTAGCAAAAACACTTATCATATAATCTTTTTTAAAATGGTTATGTAAAAAAAGAAGATGAATAATAAGTAAAATATATAAAAATATTAATCCTATGGAACCCACAAAACCATATCTTTCAACAAATGAAGCAAATATAAAATCACTAGTAGCAATAGGTAGGAATTTTAGCTGTGTTTGTGTTGCTTCATCTTTACTTTTCCCCATAATACCACCAGAGCCTATTGTAATCATTGATTGTTTTACATGATAACTAGGCTCTTCACTAATAAAATCATGTATTCTCTTTTTTTGATAATCTTTAATAAGGTATGTATATATTAAAGGGGAGGATATAGCTAGTATTAAAGTTAAACTTGCCAATATTTTCCAATTTATCCCAACTAGAAATAATACACCGTAACCCACAAGAAGTAAAACTAAAGCAGTACCCAAATCAGGCTCTTTTGCAATTAAAATAAATGGCAATAAAATATAAAATGAAAAATATAAAAAATCTTTAAAGTTATATCCACCTTTTGGAGGTGGTTTATTATTTATTAAAAAACCTAACATAAGTAAAAAAGCTGGCTTAAATAGTTCTGATGGTTGTATTGTCATATTTGTACCTGGAATCTCAAGCCATCTTGTAGCACCAAGTTTTGTAATACCAAATAACTCTACACATAAAAGTA
>CBFDEF010000163.1:0-2593 GCA_965603755.1 uncultured Arcobacteraceae bacterium | reverse complement strand
CAGGAAAACGAACAAGCTGTACTATAATATCAATAGCAGAAACAATTTGAGATCTAATAAAACCAATACTTGCACTAGGTCTAGCTTCAAGATACATATTCTCAACCCTTACTAGAGCCTCTTTAGTATTATCAGCATGAACTGTTGTCATAGAACCTGGATGTCCTGTATTCATTGCATTTAACATAACAACAATCTCAGGTCCTCTACACTCCCCAACGATAATTCGTCTAGGACTTGATCTTAAAGCAGAACGAAGTAAGAAGTCAAGCGTTACTGCACCTTTTCCCTCTTCATTTGGCATTCTAGCTTCATAAGAACGAACTAAGTGACAAGGCATTTGAGGTTGCATCTCTTTTGTATCTTCAATTACCATAAGCTGTTCATTATCTTCTACAAATCTAGTAATTGCATTTAAAAAAGTTGTTTTACCACTTGATGTACCACCAGAAACAATAATATTACACTTCCCTTTTGATAATTTTATTAAAAAGTATGCCATTTTATAATCCATTTGACCAGATTCAATTAACATCTCTAAAAGCAATGGCAAATCATTGAATTTTCTTATTGTAATACAACTTCCATCATTCGCAGCGATTGGTGGAATTTGAACTTCAACCCTTGAACCATCATGTAATTTACTTGAAATAATAGGATGTGCCTCATCAATTTTTCTATTATTTTGAGCAAGTATTTTATCTATAACTTTTCGAAGTTCCTCTTCACTTCTAAATTTCATAGGAGTTATAATTGTTTTACCATTATAAATAATATCAATATAATCTTTTGTATTTACAAGGACATCATTTAAGCCATCTTTAGCAATATTAAAAATTGTTGTTATTACACCTAGTTCTATGATATTATTAATAACAAATGTCATAATATCTTCTAGTGTACTTTTATCTAAATTTCTACAATCAGGAAAACCTAAAATAAATTCTGGTAAAACCTCTTCAAGACTATCTCTTGTGATTTTTTTATCAGATTTTAGATTTAATAGAAAGTGATCATTTACCTTGTAAGCAATATTTAACAGACGCTCATCATAATACATCTCTGGAAATTTTATTACATCATCATACTTATTATCTTGTGCTTTTTTAATTTTTTCCTGTGTTGTAGCTAAACTAACATATTGTTCATCTGCATCTTCAGATAAATCAATACTAGTATCTACTTTTTGTTCTTCATCTTCAATTATATCTCTTAAAGTTCTCACAACAAATCCTTACTTAAATAATGAAAATAAAGAGTTACCATCTTTAACTTCACCTTTTCTTCTTTTGTCACTTCGATCTTTTCTTACAAAATAGTTTTTACTAGTTAATATCTCTTCTAGTTTTTCAACAAAAAGAGATTTTGGATGTGTATTAGTTGCTAATTCACAATAATTCCAACAGTACCCTAAAGTATGATAATCATTTGGTATTCTAATCATATAATCCTCACCAGTAGTATTAAGAATAGATGTAACATCTGAAACTGAAATAGCATTTTCTGAATCATATCTATTTACCATAAATGATACTTTATCTTTTAGACCAGCTCTTTTAATTAAAGAGTAAAAAGTTTTTAATTTTGAAATATGAGGTAGTGACATCTCTGTAATAACCCATAATTCATTTACAATATCATATATAGTTGTATTTAGTGGTGTCGCATTCGCCTCACCTGTGTCTATAATAATAAAGTTAAACTCTTCACTTGCTTTTGATATATAGTTAAGTAATTTTTCTATAAAAACATCTTTTTCTAAAAAGTCACTATCAATATGTTTTTGAATACCATTTATTGAATAAAAATTTTCTCTAATTTTAACTAAACCATTTTTTAAATTTTTTTCTATATCAAACTCTGCACTATTTGCTAAATCAATAATAGTTTTTTTAGGTAGTGGATTTTGACCTAAAAATAGATTACTTATAGCTTTAGTATTGGATAGATCAATAAATAAAACATTTTTATCATGATTTCTTTTTGCTAACATATTTGCTGTATTCATTGATATTGTGGTACATCCAATACCACCAGTAATACCCGCAACTGCAATTATTTTATTTTTACTCTCATATTTATTTTGAACTTGATTTTTTGTTTCAACTATAATACTCTTTAATTGTTCAGGTAAAAAATCATCTTTTGATAAATACTTGTATACACTTAAGTGACCACAAAATAAAGATGTATCATAATCACTAGGTCCTATTACAAATAAGAACTCATTTGACTTTTTTAATAACTCTTCATCCATTCTAAGCAATGAGCTATCATCAACACAGTACACTAAAATACTTTTTTTTATCTTCTCTTTTAACTTTTCAGTAATTGAGGATATTGTTGAATGGATTGATATATTTGCATTTAATAATATATTTAAACTATTTTCTAATCTATTAGCAAACTGAGAAGAGTGCTCATCAGCAATTATATACAAATCCAAAGTTGATTCTTGAGATAAAAGGTCTTTTGATAATGAAAATCTTTTTCTTAATGCTGTTTTTATTTTTTCAAATAAATCTGAAATAACATCTGATATACCAGGATCTTCATCGAAAGTTATCATTCCATAAATTGTATCATTCTCTTC
>CBFDEF010000162.1:0-2595 GCA_965603755.1 uncultured Arcobacteraceae bacterium | reverse complement strand
GGATGTAGATATTTACCTAGAATTATTGAAGGTGAAATAAGAGCCTTACTTGTTGGTGGAAAAATAGCAAGTATAGTACATAAAAAACCTGCAAATGGCGAATTTTCTGCTACTTTATTTAGTGGTGCAACATATGAATATCACAAGCCAACTAATCAAAAATATAAAAAAGTTGTAGAACTTACATTAAATGCCTTAGTAGATATAAAAAAATATTTAAATGGTCAAAATTATCCACTACTTTGGACTATGGACTATATACTTGATTACGACAAAAAAGGTAATGATAAATTTGTTTTAAGTGAGATTAATTGTTCTTGTGTAGGGATAACAACTCAATTAGATTTAGCAGATGAAGTTGCTAAAGTATTTATTGATGATAAAAAATAGATATGGAAACTAATATATCACATAATGAGATTTTATCTCTTGTAACTCATGATTTAAAATCACCAATGACAGCTATTCTTGGAGAGCTTGATTTTTTATCTCTTGATGATTTAAAAAAAGATGAAAAAATACACTCAATAAAAAGCGCAAGAAAAGCTTCAAGAAATATGTTAAAACTAATTGAAAATATTTTAGTAATGGCAAAACATGAAGCAGGAAGTTTAAAAGTTGAATTTGCAAAAATAGATAATCTAAAAGATCATTTTTTGGATATTAAACAGACTTTTAAATACGAAATGAAAATGAAAAACATAAACTTTATTTTTAATATTCAAAAAGACTTACCTATAGTTTATTGGGATATTGATAAGTTGCAGTATCATGCTTTTAACAATATTCTATCAAATGCAATAAAATTTACTCAAGAGAATGGTAATATAAGTTTTAATGTTAAAAATAAAGAAAATAATATTATAATTACCATAAAAGATGATGGTATTGGAATACCTATTAAGAAAAGAAAAACAGTATTTGATAAATATGATACGCATAATAATCAAAAAGTATTTAAAGGTACCGGATTAGGACTTTACAATGCTTCTAATTTTATAAAACAACATAATGGAACTATAAAAATAATAAATGGGATAAATGAAAAAGGAATAGGGTTTAAAATAACTCTTCCAATTAAATAATATGCTGTAACCATTTTGCAATAATTCTTATGTAATATTCTTTAAAATAAAAAGGATATTTATATATGAGTTATTTTAAAAAAGTAAAAAAAGATGATAAAGTTTTTGGATTGGTATTTGGAACAGGTACTGTAATAAAAGTTTTTGATGATGGTCACTATAAAATGATAGTTAGTTTTGATGGTGATTATGAGATACCTTATACAGATGATGGAATTCCTGGTTGGGGTAAATTTAAAGAACAAACACTATTTTACAAAGAAGATATTGATTTAACAGATTTTGATTTTTCTGCTCTTGATAGAATCTTAACCCCTAAAAAGATTATAAAATTTCGTGATAAGAAAAAACTTGAAGTTCGGCTACCATCTGGGATTTGGCATATTTGTAATAAAAAAGTTCGGGAATATGTGCAAGAGCAACTAAGAAAAGAACATTTTCATTTATTTAGAAAAATAGAAAAAATTTAAAATTGTTTCTTTAAAATCTATAGAGTAACCAAATTCCTAATTTATTTAAAGCAAGAAAAGGGATACTCCTTCTTGCCATTTTTTATTTATATTGTGTTAGACTATCATTAGTAAGGTTTGATTATGAAGAAAAATATAGTTTTAAAGTTATTAATTATTCTCTACATTTTTTCTCTTAGTATATATGCCAATGAGCAAAAAACTATCACAGCAGTTATTCCTAAACACTTTCCTCCACAACATAGTTTAGATAAAAATGGAAAACCAACAGGTTTTGCAATAGATACATTAAATGAAATTGCAAAAAATATTAATTATAAGGTTAATTATATTGTAAAAAATAACTGGCCTGAAGTAAACAAATATATTTTAGATAATAAAGCTGATATTATTCCAAATATGGGGATAACACAGAAAAGGGGAAAATACCTTTTATTTACAGATCCCTTGGAGAGTTTTAATATAGGTGTTTATAGTAGATCTACAAATAATAATATAAAAAACTATAAAAATTTAAATGGGAAAAAACTAGGAGTAGTATCTTTCAATATAGGTGTAAAGCTAAGTAAACAATTTGATAAATCGGAAGTTGTTATATATAAAACAAAAGAGGAGATGTTTTATGCTTTAATATCAGCAGATATAGATTTTGTGATTTATCCAATACCTATTTTTAAAAAAATGATCTATGATGCTAATTTAGAAAATACTATTATTCAAATCGGAATGCCAATAAAAGAGATAAAAAGAGCAATAGCAGTTAATAAAAATAATATTGAGTTGTACAATATACTAAGTCCAGAAGTTAAAGAATTTATTAAAACAAAAAAATATGAGCAGATATATACAAAATGGTATGGTGAAAAGAAAAATCAATGGAGCCAAAAAACTGTAATAACTGTTATATCAATTTTAGTGATATTTTTTATTATTGTACTTTTTTTATCTAAATATTATTTTACAAAAAAGTTAAATGCCAAGCTATCAAAAGAACTGGAAGAGAGAATAGTTGAGATTAAACAAAAAGATGAACTATTAAT
>CBFDEF010000161.1:0-2610 GCA_965603755.1 uncultured Arcobacteraceae bacterium | reverse complement strand
TAAAATATAATTTTAAAAAGTTTTTGATATTAGTTTTAATTGCAAAAGGGGGAAGGTATCTTTTCTTAATTGCTAGTTATCACTATTATACTTTAAATTAGTTATAATCTTTTCTATGTTCAAATTAATATTAATATTTTTATATCTATTTATATCTTTAAGTGCAAAAGAGTTTACAGTTGCTTCATATAATGTAGAGAATCTTTTTGACCTAAAAAAACAAGGGACAGAGTATAAAGAGTATATTCCATATACAAAATATTGGAATCAAAAAAGCTTTAATAAAAAACTACAAAATATTTCAAAAACAATCAATCATTTAGATAGTGATATAATCGCTTTGCAAGAGATAGAGTCAAATACAGCCTTGCAAGAACTTTTAAAACTAACTCCTAAATATAAATATTCAAAATTTATAAAAAATAAAAACTCATCAATAGGTGTAGCTATTTTAAGTATATTTCCCATTAACACTATAGAAAGGATAATAGTAGATAAAAGAGATAAGTATTCAAGAGATATATTAAAAGCAACTATAAAGATTGAGAATAGGGCTTTAATAATATATGTAAATCATTGGCGTTCAAAAAGAGCTAAAGAGAGTAAGCGAATCATATATGCAACAGCATTAAAAAATGACTTAGATTCTTTAGATGATTTAACAGACTATATAATTCTTGGTGATTTAAATTCTAATTATAATGAGTTTTTAACATTTAAATATGATAGAAAGTTAAACAATACCTATGGGATAACGGGAATAAATCAAGTCCTAAATACAACAATAAAAGAAAACTTTATAACAAAAGATAATATTCTAACTTCTACAAAACTTGTTCATTATAATTTATGGCTTGATATAGAGAAACAAAAGCGTTTTAGTTCTAGATTTAAAGGAAGTTCGGATACCCCAGATAATATGATAGTTTCTAAAGGTTTATTTGATAATCAAAATATATCGTATGTGAATAATAGTTTTAAAGTATTTAAACCAAACTACCTATATAAGAATAAAAAAATTGTAAGATGGAATAGATATAAATTTAGTGGATATTCTGATCATTTACCAATAATAGCAACTTTTACAACATCAAAACAAAACAAAATATCTACAAAGCACATAAAGCCTAAAATAGATAGATTTTCAAATATTTCTGAACTATATAAAATACAACAAATAGAAAAACCAATTACATTTAAAGATGTTGTAGTGATATATAAATCAAAAAAAATAGTGATAATCAAACAGTTAAATAATCGTTCAATTATGATATATAATCCACCTTTAAATATGGAAGTTGGATATAAATACAATATAACAGTAAATAAAATAGATGAATATAATGGATTAAAAGAGATAAAAGAGCTCTCTTTTGTAGAAAATAAAGTAAAATACAAAAGTTATAAATCTTTATATAGCGATGCTAAAAAGATTGATTTGTATGATGTAAAGAATCAAAATGAGATTATCTCAAATTTAAAAGGTACATATAAAAAAGGTTATCTATATTTTAATAAAAATGGTGAAATATTAAAAATAAAACTTTACTTTAAAAATAAACAAGATAAACCTCAAAATGGGAAAACTATCACTGTAAAAACTGGACACTTAAGTATCTATAAATCAAAAATACAAATAGTAATATATAATAAAAGTGATTTTATCTAAAACACCACTATTAAGTAAAATTGTACTAAAATTCAAATATAAAAACTGTAAGGAAATATGATGAAGATTTTATATGCAGATTGGCTTTTGACTTGTGATGAGTCGTTTACTATTATAAAAAATGGGGCTGTAGTATTTGATGAAAAAATTATAGAGATAGATAGTGTTGAAAATATAAGAGAAAAATATATAATAGAAAATATTGAATATATGGGTACAAACTCTATTTTGATGCCAGGACTTGTAAATACACATGTTCATTTAGAATTTAGTGCAAATAAAACATCTCTAAAATATGGAAACTTTGTAAAATGGCTCTTTTCTGTAATAGCAAAAAGGGAAGAGCTAATAGAAAAAGCGACTGAAAAACTTATAGATGTAGAGTTAAAAAAGATGATACAAAATGGTACTACTACAGTTGGAGCCATTAGTTCATATGGATTTGATATGAATTCATGTATTAATTCACCTATAAATGTAGTATATTTTACTGAAGTTCTTGGAAGCAAAGCAGATATGATAGATACACTTTTCCTTGACTTTAAAGAGAAGTTAAAATCTGCAATAGCAGCAAAAAGTGATAACTTTATTCCAGCAGTTGCTATCCACTCACCATACTCGACACATCCATTTTTAATAAGAGAAGTATTAAAAGTTGCAAAGCAAAATAATATGGCAGTATCTACACACTTTCAAGAGTCACAAGCTGAGAATGATTGGTTAAACTACTCAACTGGTGAATTTGAATACTTTTTTAAAGATATGCTAGACCAACATAAGTCTTTTACAAAACCAAGTGATTTTCTTTATCAATTTAAGGGTATAGAAAACCTTTCATTTACACATTGTGTACAAGCAAATGAAAAAGAGTTAGAACAGATAAAAGATTTAGGGGCTTCTATTATACATTGTCCTAGTTCAAATAGACTTCTAAATAACTC
>CBFDEF010000160.1:0-2612 GCA_965603755.1 uncultured Arcobacteraceae bacterium | reverse complement strand
GATAAAGTAAATATATCTTTGATGGTAAAACCTGGAAATTCACCACACACTTATGAACCAAAACCAAGCCAGATGAAAGATATATCAAAAGCTGATATATATTTTACAATAGGTGTTGAGTTTGAAAAATCTTGGATACCAAAGTTTGCAAATCAAAATAAAAAAATGAAAATTGTAAATATTGCAGATGGTATTAAAAAAATGGCTATGTCTGAACATGATCATGGTGAGCATGAAGATGAAAAACACGATGAAGATGAAGATGAAAAACACGATGAACATGAAGATGAAAAACACGATGAACATGAAGATGAGGGCAAAGACCCACATATTTGGACAAGTACTACAAATGTAAAAGCAATAGCAAAAAATATTTTAAATGCACTTGTAAAACTTGATAATGAAAATGCAAATTATTATAAATCAAATTATAAAAAATTTATATCACATATTGAACAAACTGATAAAAACATCAAAGAGATAATAAGTGATGTTCCAAAAAACTCTAAGTTTATGGTATTTCATCCAGCATGGGGATACTTTGCACAGCAATATGGACTTACTCAATTAGCAATAGAAGCTGGTGGTAAAAATCCAAAACCAAAACATATAGCATATCTTATTGAGGAAGCTAAAGAGGAAAATGTAAAAGCGATATTTACAGCCCCTGAGTTTTCAGATAATATTGCAAAACAAATTGCAAATGAAGTTGGGGTAAATGTTATAAAAGTAAGCCCTCTAAATCCAAAATGGTCTCAAAATTTAGAAAAGCTAGCTCGGGCAATTGCTAATAAATAGTATTAGCTAGTCTGCTCTTTTCATCTGCCTTTTAGTTTTACTGTTCACTTGAAGTTTATCAAAACTTGTAACAATATCACTAAAAGGTCTTAAAAACTTAGGTAGTTTTCTACCTCCAACTTTTAATATATCTTTTACTAATATATCTGCAATATCTTGCTCTTTTTTATCTTGTTTTTCAAGCATATAATCAAATAAAAACTTAGCCAATCTATCAAGAGATATTTGCCAAGTTGAGTGTGTTTGTGAATATAACCAATTTGAAAAATCAAAAAAAGTTTTATATACACTTCTATTCTCAACTAAATAGTTAAATGAACTTGTAAAGTTACCACTATTATAAATTAGGTCCCAATATCTAGAAAATCTTTTCATCTCTTGCATCTTAGCAAATGGTATTAAATCGTTTGCCAATATATCATAAGGTGGCATATCACTATAAACCATCCCAAATATCTCATCATGTCTATTTAGTGTAGTTCCAGATAGTTTTTTTAAGACACCCACTTGAACCTCACTATTACTTAATGCACATAGATAGTCTAAGTTTTCACCAAAACTCTCAATAGACTCACCAGGAAGTCCAATGATTAAGTCAAGATGGATATGAGCTTTTGTTTCATTTTCTAGAAATGCTATGTTTTCTTTTATCTTTGGTATATTTAAATTTCTTTTTATATTTTTAGCAATATCTTTTTTTAGTGTTTGAATACCTATCTCTAACTGTAATGCACCTTTTGGAAATTGTTTTATCTTATCTCTTAGTTTTTGTGGAAAATGGTCTGGTATAACCTCAAAGTGTGCAGTATATGGCTCATCTTTTTCTAAAAAGAAATCTATTAGTTTAGTTGCCATATCAATATTTAGATTGAATGTTCTATCTATAAACTTATAGTTTCTCACCCCTTTACTCCATAGTATCTCAAACTGATTTAATAGCTCATCAATATCGAAGTTTCGTACCTGTTTATCTATAGATGATAAACAAAACTCACAAGAAAACGGACAACCTCTTGAAGCTTCTACATAGATATATCTATGCTCAACATCATTATCAGTATAGTACTGATATGGTAACTCTATAGCTTCTAAATCTAAAAGTTTGGGAGGAAATATCTTATCTTTTATATCTTTTTTATCAAGTATATCTTTACAAAGATCATAAAACTGAACTTCACCCTCCCCTTGTATAATATAATCAGCACGAGACAAGTCAACCCTAAAAGGTGTATAAGACACCTCTGGACCACCTAGAACTATGATAGTATTTGGACTTACTTTTTTTATTATCTCTATTAGTTCATATACATCTGATGCATTCCAGATATATACCCCTATTCCTACTATTTTTGGCTCAAATGATAAAATCTTTTCTGCAATATCTTGCATCCTTTCATTTATCACATACTCTTTTATAGAGGCTTGTTTTTGCAACTCTTTCAAGTTTGCATATAGATACCTCAGACCAATACTGCTATGTGAGTATCTACCATTTAGAGTTGTAAGTATAATATCGTGTTTCAATTTTTTCCTTGATTATATGTGTAAAAGTATTTTTTTGATTCTACTATAAGTTTGATACTCTTTTGATTAATGGTTTATTTAAAAATCTAAAGGAGATTTTATATCACTTTTGTTTAACTCTTTATCAAAACTAAAATCAATATCTTTTACCCTTAAATTTAAAACTTCACTCATTCGCAAAGCACAACCATATGCCCTGACTAAAAGGAGGAAATGCCCTTGGGGTACATTAGCTTTACCATAAGTTGATAAATTCCATTCATATTTAAAATGATAGATTTAACTTCATC
>CBFDEF010000159.1:0-2617 GCA_965603755.1 uncultured Arcobacteraceae bacterium | reverse complement strand
TTTAGTGCTGATGCACTATCTATTACCTCTTTTGTACTTATTGCATATCCTAGACGCCATCCTGTTATAGAGTATATCTTTGAAAAGCCTGATATTACAACTGTATGATTTTTCAAGCTATCAATACTAAGTGCCGATGTGAACTCTAAACCATCATAAATAAAGTGTTCATACATCTCATCAGAAAAAAGTGTCATATCGTTTTTCACTATAATTTCACTTATACTATTTAACTCATCTTTTGTATATACTTTCCCACTTGGATTTGATGGATTACATATAAGTATCGCTTTTGTATTTGAAGATATTTGTGATTCTAAATAGTTGAAATCTATATCATAGTGTGGTGGTAGAGTTTTGATAAACTTTATTTTACACCCAATAGATTGTAAAGTTGATACATGATAACCATAATATGGTTCAAATACTACAACTTCATCACCCCCATTTAAAAGTGTCATAGCTGTAGTATAAAAAGCACCAGTAGCACCTGAACTTACAAGTATATTATCTGCTTCTACATTTTGGTTATAGAAGTCATTTTGTTTTTTTGCTATTGCTTCTCTTAAATTGTGGTTTCCATATGCAGATGTATAGATATTTTTACCTGCATCTATTGCTTCTTTACTTCCATTTATAACTGGAAGTGGTACTTCCAAATCACATAAACCTTGTGCCATATTTAGTCCATTGTGTTGTGCACACAAAATAGACATCGCTCTTATTTCTGATTGTGCTATATTTTTTGCTTTATTACTTAAATTCATGATGGAATTATAGTAGTACTATTATAATTGTATGATTAAGCTAAATACAATTAGACTTTTTGTTTAATAATAGATGTATAGTAATATATAGTATAATAACACATCTAAATTTAAGGGATTTACTTGGAACAACTTAAAGATATTGTAAAACATACGCTTATTGAATTAAAAAGAAAGAATTTAGATGTAACACCTGAAAACTACTTTAAGGAGTTTTGTAATAGTTCAAAACTTTATAGTGTAAAGGTTAAAGAGTGTGATATATTTTATGAAATATTATCTAATCTTACAGATCATGAGAAAAAAGAGATATCAACACCTATAGAACTTAGCACTTATCTTTTAAAAAGATGTGAAAAGAAAAGTGATGGATTAAAAAAACTTGTAAAATCTTTGGATGATATATTAGCTCCATCAGTAAATTATGATATTGAAGATGATATAGAAAAACTTATCAAAGAACTAATAAATGAACCAAAAAAACTAATCCAAAGAGATATAATATCAAGAATTAAAGAGCTTTCAAGTAAAAGAGTTATTAATGATAGAGAAGTTGTTAAAAATAAAACAGAAGATATTATTAAGCTAACTTCACTTATGGGTAAATATTTTGATAAAACATTATTAACAAGCCAAAACTCATCAAGTGATATATCTAAAATAAAAGATGAACTAGAAAGTTTAAATATATCAGATTCCTCAGTAAGAGAATTAAGTATATTACAATCTCAACTTATAGAAACAGTTTACACAATAGAAAACTCTTTAGAAGAGTATAAAGTAGAGATATCAAAAGGGCAGGATGATTTAAGTAAGTTAGAGGAAACAGTTTTAAAACTTCAAAAAGAGTTACATAATGTTAGAGAAGAAAATAGTGTTGATTTTTTAACAAATGTATTAAATAGAAGAGCTTTTGATAAAGAGATAGTAAAGATAGAAAAAAAATATAGTTTATTTAACACAAACTATGCGATTGTATTTTACGATATAGATTATTTTAAAAAGATAAATGATAACTATGGTCATGACTGCGGTGATGCAGTTTTAAGAACATTTGCTGGTATATTAAAAAAACTTACAAGAAAAGAGGATGTGATTTGCCGATGGGGTGGTGAAGAGTTTGTTGTTATACTAAATTATGATAAAGAGAAAGAGATTATAAAGTATATAAAAAGAGTTAAAGAGCTTGTTAGAAATAGCAATTTTAATTACAAAGCAAATACTATTAAAGTTCAGTTTAGTGCAGGTGTTGCATATAGAGATAGATATGAAAAGTACCAAGATGTCTTAAATCAAGCAGATAAATATTTATATGATGCAAAAAATAGTGGTCGAGATAAAGTTGTACTTGAAGATGGGATTAGGATATAAGTATTTAAATTAAACAATATGGAAACTAACTATGAATAAATATATAATTTTATCTATTTTATTTACATCAACACTTTTCTCATCACAGCATATAAATATAGGCTCATATAAAGATATAGACTTTAAACATAATAAAACCGTAGAACAAATCTCAAATCACTTTATAAATACAAAATACAAAGCTAATAGTTTAATAGGGGATCTAAATAGTAAAGAGAAGTTAGTTATAGATTTTGACTCTTTTGATTGTTTTACCTTTATAGATACTATAGAGGCATTAAAACATTCAAATAGTTTTGATATGTTTAAATCAAAGCTTATATATACAAGATATAGAAATGGTAAAATCTCATATAAGAATAGAAAACATTTTTTTAGTGATTGGGTAACTTATAATAAAAATATAAAAGATATAACCTGTATAGTAGGAGATTGTAAAAAAACTACAAAGTACTTAAATAAAAAATCAAAAGATAAAC
>CBFDEF010000158.1:0-2639 GCA_965603755.1 uncultured Arcobacteraceae bacterium | reverse complement strand
GCCACACCTGCTTCTACAAGTAATTTTTTAGAAAATTCAAATGAACCCATATACTCTACACATTCTGGTAATTTAGCCCAAACAAACATACTTGCTTTGTTTCTTTTTATATCCCAACCTGCATTTTTAAATGCATCTATTAAGACATGTTGTCTATGGTCATATTTATCAGTAATATCTTGAACACATTGTTGGTCACCATTAAGAGCAACAGTAGCTGCTACTTGAATTGGTGTAAACATACCATAATCTAACCATGATTTGATTTTTTGTAAAGCTCCGATTAGTTTTGTATTTCCTACAAAAAATCCTACTCTCCAACCTGCCATATTATATGACTTACTAAGTGTAAAAGACTCAACCGCTACATCTAATGCACCAGGTGCGCTTAAAATTGATGGTGTTTTATATCCATCAAATGTAATATCACCATATGCAATATCAGAGATCACATAAAATCTTTCTCTTTTTGCCATCTCCACAAGTCTTACATAAAACTCTGGAGTTACTGTTGCAGTTGATGGGTTATGAGGGAAGTTTACTAAAACATATTTTGGTTTTTTACCTTCTTCTGAATTATCAAATATCTCTTGAAGATCATTAAAAAACCTATCTTCATCAATATTATAATGCTCATCAAAAACTATACCAAAGTTTTTTACTACTCCACCAGCTAAAATAAAAGCGTAGTTATGAATAGGATAAGTAGGATCTGGAACAACTGTTACATCACCTGGGTTTGTAATAGCATATGCTAAATGAGCATACCCTTCTTTACTTCCCATGGTTGCCACACATTGTGTTTGAGGATCTAAGTCAACATCATATCTTCTTTTGTACCAACCAGCAATTGCATCAAGAAGTTTTGGTATACCTTTAGAAGAAGAGTAACCATGTGTTTTTGTTTTCTTAGCAGATTCTACAAGTTTTTCTCTTATATGGTGAGGTGTATCTCCATCAGGATTTCCCATTGAAAAATCAATTACATCATTACCAGCTCTTCTTTGTGCCATTTTCAGGTCATTTACTTCAGCAAATACATACTTAGGTAAATTTTCCATTCTTCCAAACTTTATCTCATCAAACATTTTTTTCCTTTCAATCTAACTATCGTACAGTGATGGTTAGTCCTCTCTTAATATTTATTAAATTATACAAATCAGCAATTTTTATATATTTTGTATTTTTTGGTACTTCTATTTTATATCTTCTAAAAATTCTATCTTTTTTAGCAACATCTAGTATTTTTAAATCTTTATCAAAAAAAGATATACTAGGAAACCAATTATTTAAGCTGTGACTTTTAATCTCTAAACTTTTAACATCATCAACACTTAACATATAAGGTTGCAATGGCTTATGAAACTTTACTCTCTCATTTTTTTCAATTTTTATTGCATTATTTAAAATTGAGTCTTCGAAATCTATCTCATAATACCAATATTTTGAAGATCTATTTTCAACTTGCATAATTTTACAATTTTTTAACTGTAATTCTTTTAATAGAACTACAGGATCTAACATATATTCAGTTCTAAATGTAATTATCCAAGTTAATATATCATCTTTTTTATCTAAAGATTTTGTAAAAAAGTGTCTATACCCTAATGATTTCATTGTATCAGTTAAAGTTTTATATGCTTTTAAACTTTTACTTAAAGATTTAAACTCTATTATAATATCTTCGGGCTTATTAAATCTAAGTTTTAATAAACCATTTGCTTTTAATTCTTTAACTAAATTATAATAGTTAATTCTATCATTGATTAAATATCTACTCTCATTTTTAAAAATCAAAGCTATTAAATTTTGATGTATTTTGTACTCTTTTTCTCCAATTAAATTCTCTATTTTTTCATTTAAAATAGAGCCATTTAATGTTGATATACAAAAAATAAAAGTTAGAAAAAGATACTTAAACATAAAAAATAAAAAACCCTATTTTAACTGATGTATTAAAATACCAGCGGCAACTGATACATTTAAACTATCAAAGTTATTTTCCATCTCAATAGCAACTTTTAAATCAAGTTTCTTTTTTAATTTATTTGATAAACCTTCTGATTCATTCCCTAAAAATAATGCGATTTTTTGGTTCTCTTGACGCTCAATTGATTTAAGCTTATAACCTTCCATATCAGCACCAACTAAACTGAAACCTACCTGCTTAAGTTCATTAGCTAAGTCATAACTACTAAATGTCACTGCAACTGGTAAATCTAACATAGCACCACTACTTGTTCTAATAACAGGAGATGGATTAAAGTTTTTCATCCCACATACAACAACAGCGTCAACACCCATTGCATAACAACTTCTTACAATTGCTCCAATATTACCAACATCATTTAAGCCATCAAGAACAACTATAAATTCACTTTTCTTTACATCTTTTATATCTGCAAATTCAAACTCATCTATTTGTAGTAAATAACCTTGATGATTTCCACCTTTAGCCATTGATTGTGCTTTCATATTGTCAGGTCTAACTATTTTAGCCCCAACATCCATAAACTTCTTAAAAAGTTTCTTATCTATATCTTTTGTTAAAAATATTTGCTTTATAATTTTAGGGTGATTCTCTAAAATATAAAATACTGTTTGTTTTCCATATACTATCATGCCTTTAGTATATCTAA
>CBFDEF010000157.1:0-2645 GCA_965603755.1 uncultured Arcobacteraceae bacterium | reverse complement strand
TTATGGCAGAGAAGAAGGGAGTCGAACCCTCGTTAGTTTTCACTAAACTTCGCTTCCAACGAAGCACCTTCGGCCACTCAGACACTTCTCTATAATTTGCTAATATTTATTTTGTAATATTAGTAAAAATTTATTATATCCAAACTCTTTTAAAGTCAAGTGAAGCAATATAAAACCGCTTAAACTACTAGCAAGTGCTAACCCTACAATACCATATGGTAAAATTAAAATAAGTGATAATATAATATTCCATCCAAGTGATTTCATAGTGATTTTTGCGGCCATCGCTTGTCGTTCATGCGAGTACAACCATAGTGAAAAAATCTTTGCAATACCAAATGGTAATAGTCCTATTAAATACATAGTAAGCACTAGTGAAGTTTGTTTAGTATCAGCACTTGTAAATGCACCTCTTTCAAATAAAAGTGATACTATAAAAGAGTCAAAAACTATACCTATTAATGTGGCTGTCCCTAAAAGTCCTAAAAGTACAAAAAAAGCTTTTTGTAGATACTTTAAAGCTTTTTGTTCATCTTTATTTTTTATAGCTTTTGCAATTGTTGGGAATAGGGCAACAGAAGTTGCTATTGCAAAAAGAGCAAGCGGAAGTTGAAATACTCTATTTGCATAGTATAAGTAACTGATACTTCCTGTTATTAAAAATGATGCTAACCAAGTATCAAGAAAAGCAGCAATGTGAGCAGAACTACTTCCAAACACTGCAGGATAAAATTGTTTATAAAATTTTGTTTGCTTAAAATCTCTTTTTTTCATTTTGATATTTGTTTTTAAAAATTTAGTTGAAAAGAATTTGATATTTAGTTTTTTGATTGCTATTATATGTACTAGAACTTGTAAAACACCTCCAAATACAACACCCCAACTCATATAATAAACTATAGTGTTTTTTTCCATATTCATGCTCAATAGTAACGAAGCTATAAGTGATATATTTAATAGCGCTGTACTAAAAGCCGTTGTAGCAAAGTGATGTTTATATTGTAGAAGTGCAGCTAAAAAAGTAACTATAAATATTAAAGGTAGGTAATAAAAACAAATAGCAACCAAAGGAGATGCTAACTCTATAGTAGATTGATCAAATCCAACTGCAATAACTTTTGTAATCAGTGAGGCAAAAAGTGTAACAATGATACTTAGAAAAATAATAAAAGCTAAAAACTGCAAAAATATTATGGTACTAAATTTTACTTTATGATTGTTTTTTGCATACGCAGGGATAAACACTTGAGTAAATGCACCTTCGGCAAATATACGACGAAATAAGTTTGGTAGTTTAAATGCTACAAAAAATATATCACTATATATGTTTGCGCCAAGTATTGAAGCTGTTAGTAAGTCTCTTAGGAAGCCAAGTATTCTTGATACTAAAATACCCGCACTATTTGTAAATATATGTCTTATCAATTCTTTTCTTTTTAATAATTTATTTTGAATCTGATTATAACATATATTACTAAATACTCTAAATTATTAACTAGGTTTTTCAAATAAGACAATTCTTATCTTAATTAAGTTAATATTGTAAATATATAAAAAGAAAGATAACAATAGGTGATAATTATGGAAGTATATTTAGATAATAACTCAACAACACAAGTAGATCCAAAAGTTCAAGAGGTATATATAGATACAATAAAAACTTTTGGAAACGTAAATGTAATTTACAATAAGGGCATAGACACTAGAGCGTTATTAAATGATGCACTAGATAAACTATATGATGGATTAGGTGCTAGTGATGATGATGATATTATTATCACATCTTCAACTACAGAAGGTAATAATGCAATTATAAAAACATTTTTAGATAAGTTTTTAAAAGGTGATGAAAAAAATCATATCATATCAACAGTTGCAGAACACTCAAGTATTAAGTCACCACTTAAATACTGTAAAGAGTTAGGTATGGATGTAACTTATGTAGGAACTGATGCAAATGGATTGGTAAAAGTAAGTGAAATTGAAGCTGCAATTACTCCTAAAACTTGTCTTATTACTGTACTTATGGCATCAAATGAAACAGGTGCGATTCAAGATATAAAAGCTATAAGCGAAGTTGCAAAAAAACATAATGTTAGATTTCATACTGATGGTGCTCAAGCTATTGGTAAAATGAAAGTTGATTTAGTTGATTTAGGTGTAGATTATTTTACATTTTCAGCTCATAAATTTCATGGACCAAAAGGTATTGGTGGTATGTTTATTAAAGGTGGAGCTCCATATACAACTTTAATACATGGTAGTAAAAATGTAATGGGTGGAAAAAGAGCAGGAAGTTTATATAACAATGGTGTAGCTGGTATGGCAAAAGCTGTAGAGTTAGCAAATATAAACCTTTCGTTCTTAGATCATACAACACAAGCATTAAGAGATAAATTAGAAGATGCACTTTTAACTATTCCTGATACAAAGTCTTATGTACCAAGAGTAAAAAGACTTAAAAATCTTGTAGCTATGTCTTTTAGAGGTGTAGAGGGTGAATCAATGCTATGGGATATGAATGAAAATGGTATCTATATCTCTACAGGTTCTAGTTGTTCTAGTGAGGACCTTGAAGGTTCAGCAGTTGTTGAAGCACTTGGTGAAGTAACAGAGATAGCAAATACAACAGTTATGTTTGCACT
>CBFDEF010000156.1:0-2666 GCA_965603755.1 uncultured Arcobacteraceae bacterium | reverse complement strand
CACCATGACATGAAGCACAAGACTCTTTATATATTTTTCCACCATTTGCTTTTGCTTTTGCAATTTTCACAGCTTTTGCTTTTTCTTCTCTTTTATCTTGTATCTGATTAAGTCTTTGCTCTAAGTCACCATCACTAAGTATAACAGAACCACCTTTTTTAAGTACATACATAAAGTTCATACCAGCTTTTCCAGATGACATTTTGATATCCTCTACTGCCCAACCATCTGCTTTCATATCAGTCAAACTTTTAGATCCAGCACACTTCCCACCATCTAAAACAGTTGTCTCAATAGTACTAGGGTCGATCCAATCTTTTTTGAAACACATTGTAGTATCTGCCATAACAAACGAAGCCAATGACAATACAAATAAACCTTTTTTAATCATATTATTTCCTTATAAAATTATGCCATATGATAACAAACTTATGGTAAAAAAGAGATATTTTGGATTTGACATTTTGATTTTATTTATATATACTTCTATATGGCAAAACTAGATGAGATAAAAGAACAAATTGGTTTAAATAAATTTATTATGGGGTTGATTTCTATAATGATATTCTCTATCACGGGATATGTTGTATCAAATTATATGGTTATTAATTCGAGTTTTATGATAGTTATATCTATTTCAATAGTAATACTAATTTATATCTTTATGATTGTTTTTTCAAAGACAATTAGTAAGATAAAACTTTTAAAGGATTTATAATGAATGAAATTTTAATGTATTTTGTAGTTGCTGCATTTATGTTTTTTATTATTCAATTTGCTTTTTTATCAAAAAAGTTAATTGATAGTGAATAATATTAAAAGTATTTTTACTCGCTCCCAAGCTCCAGCTTGGGAGTGTATATCAAAACTAACTAACTACAAGAAAGTCTAAATATAATGATAACTTCAAGTATGAATTCCCAAGTAAAACTTGGGAACTAGTAAAGGTTGGGCTTTTGCTCAACCTTTTTTTATGGCTGAAAAATAGATTGACTTTTGTTTTTTATTTATATATAATAAATTTATGGCAAAAATTGATTTAATAAAAGAGAAAATAAACTACTTAAAAGTTTGGCTTGGTATATTCGTAGTAACTTTAATAAGTTTAGTTGGTTGGTTAATGTCAAATTATAATGATATTTCAGTTGCAAAGTTGTCACTAACTATTACTAGTGTTATTTGGATGCTTATTGTTATACACTTTTTAAATAAAACTATATTAAAAAAAATTAATTCTTTGGAGGATGTATAATGGAACTTATAATAAGTCTTACTGTTATTAGTGTTATTGCACTATTTAGTTATGAAGCATATTTATCAACTTTAGATAAAGAAGTAAAAGAGTAAAGTATGAATTCCCAAGTAAAACTTGGGAACTAGTAAAGGTTGGGCTTTTTACTCGCTCCCAAGCTCCAGCTTGGTAGTGTATATCA
This sequence comes from uncultured Arcobacteraceae bacterium, assembly GCA_965603755.1. Classification (GTDB taxonomy): domain Bacteria; phylum Campylobacterota; class Campylobacteria; order Campylobacterales; family Arcobacteraceae; genus JAIOSF01. Next base: position 1,233 of record CBFDEF010000156.1, on the reverse strand, counting down.
AAACTAAATAACAAATGATAACTTCAAGTATCAATTACCAAGTAAAACTTGTGAACTAGAAAAATATTGCACTTTAAATGTGAATTAGCGAAATAAATTACTATTTTTCATTAAGCCTAAAACTAATTGATACAAAAAAAGCCCAAGAGAAATACTCTTAGGCTTTATATTTATTTTGAAAGTTGAAAAAGGACTAACAACTTTTTATCTGTTTTGTTAAATTTCGTGTGTAATTATACGAATTGAAAATGAAATGAAAATGAAACATACACAAAAAGAAGTAATTTTTTATAAAATCACTTTTACTATAGTCCCCTCATCCTTTACAGAATCTATATTAATAGTAGCATTATGCAACTCTACACTATTTTTCACCAAACTAAGCCCTAGTCCAAACCCTTTTATCTTTTTATTTCGTGATTCGTCGACTCTGTAAAATCTATTCATCACTTTAGATAACTGCTCTTTGTCTATACCTATACCCTCATCTCTAACAGTAAAAATTATCTTATCTGTTTTATATAAAGAGATGTAGATGTTTTTATCATTTGGGCTGTATTTTATAGCATTGTCTATTAGGTTTGAAAAGATTATAGATATTAATTGTTGATTTACCTCTAATTCAATAGATTCAAACTTTTCTAGATGTAGTTTTATATTTTTTTCTTTTAGTTGAATGTTATAATGTTTTATGGTATCTAATAATAATGAATCTAAACTAATAGTTTCAAATGTTTGTTGAATATTTGTTTTTGTATATTTTGTTAGCATTAGAAGATTATCGATTATCAGTTGTATTTGTTCGGCTTCTTTATCTATTGTATTTAAACTTCTAATATAATAATCTGACTTTCTAATCTTATTTAGTGTTATCTCTATCTCACCTTTAATCACTGTTAGTGGTGTTTTTAATTCATGAGAAACATCACTATTGAACTGTTCTATTTGCTCAACCTCTGTGTTAAGTCTTTTGATCATATTATTAAACGCATCAACAAGCTCTTTTATCTCATCATCAGAAGTTGGCTGGATAATCGACCGTGATAGATCAGTTACAGAGATAGTATTTGCTGTTTTTGTGATATTTTTTATTGGCTTAAGAATTTTATCTATTAATTTACTAGCTGCAAATATTAAAAAAAGCAGCAATATTGGCTCCAAGACAAATAAAGAGTTTTTTACCTCTCTTAGCTTATTGTTTATCTCAGTATCCATATCTCTTTCATAAAATAA
>CBFDEF010000155.1:0-2667 GCA_965603755.1 uncultured Arcobacteraceae bacterium | reverse complement strand
CACTATTCATAGCAAACAAAATCACTTGAGCATTCATCGACAATGAAACCTCCACCGCAGACTTTTCAAGCTCCTCTTCTAAAGTTAAAGTTGAGTCCTGCTCTTTCTCTTCATTTTGAACCTCACCATGCATTTTAGCATTTTTTAACGCGTTTTCATTTGCATTGATATAACCTGTACTTCCTACTTGCATTTTGTACTCCTTATATTTATATAATCATATTCTACATCAAAGTAAGTTAAATAATTATTAAGCTAATTTCAAGAAAGTATTATTAATTTTAGTTTTATAATTATTTGCTTTTTAAATTAATATGATATAATGTAAACAAATTAATAAAAGTTCAAAGGATACACATGGGTAAAATATTTGTAGATGCGTGTTTAGGAAAAGAAACACCTTATACACCAGTATGGATGATGAGACAAGCAGGAAGATATCTTCCAGAATATATGGCAGTAAGAGCAGAAGCTGGAAACTTTTTAAATCTTTGTCATGACCCTAAAAAAGCTGCTGAAGTAACAATTCAACCACTTGATATAGTTGGAGTTGACGCTGCAATTTTATTTTCTGATATTTTAGTTATACCAGATGAGATGGGTATGGACTTGGAGTTTATAAAAGGTTTTGGACCAAAGTTCAATGATCCTATCACTTGCGAAGCTGATATAGATAGACTAATTGGTGGTAAAGAAGCTAGTAGTAAACTAACTTATGTTTATGAAACAATTGAACTTTTAAGAGAACAATTAGATGCAAGAGGTGATGATAAAGCACTTATTGGTTTTACAGGAGCTCCATGGACACTTGCTACTTATATGATTGAGGGTCAAGGGACTAAAACATACAACTTATGTAAAAAAATGATGTATGAAAATCCAGCTCTTTTACATAAAATATTAGCAAAAGTTACAGAAGTTGTAAAACTTTATATGGAAAAACAGATTAAATCAGGAATCGATGTAGTTCAAATCTTTGATTCATGGGCAGCTGCTATTGAACCATCAAAATACAACGAGTTTTCATGGAAATATATGGTAGAGATTGCTGATTATTTAAAATCAAAATATCCAGAAACTCCAATTATTATGTTCCCTAAAGGTGTAAGTGCATTTATATCATCTGGTATGGTATATGGAAACTTTGATGTATTTGGTGTAGATTGGGGAACTCCAATGTCACTTGCTAAAGAGAAACTAGGAGACAGATATGTTCTTCAAGGAAATATGGAGCCTTGTAGATTATACTCTAAAGAAGAAACTACAAGATGTGTTGAAGCTATCCAAGAAACAATGGGAACTAAAAGACATATTTTTAATCTTGGACATGGAATCCTTCCAGATGTGCCAGTTGAAAATGCAAAACACTTTGTAAGCGAATGTCAAAGAGTTAGTAAGAAATAATTGTGAATATAATATTTGGTCCTATCCCCTCGCGCCGTTTTGGTATGAGTTTGGGGATAGACCTCTCCCCTACTTCAAAACAATGTAACTTTGACTGTTTATATTGTGAGCTTGCATATGCAAAAACTGTATCAAAACAAACACAAATCATAAGCGTAGAAGAGATAATTTCTCAACTAAAAGATGCTTTAAACAATCATCCAAATATTGATATGATAACATTCACAGCAAATGGTGAACCATCTTTATATCCACATCTTGAAGAGTTAATAGATCAAGTTGATAAGATAAAAGGTGATATAAAAACTCTTATTTTAAGTAATGGTGCAAATATTTATCATAAAGGTATTCAAAAAGTATTATCTAAAATAGATATTGTAAAGTTATCTTTAGATTGCACAAGCCAAAAATGTTTTAAAAAACTTGATAGAGTAAATAGTTCTGTAGATTGTTCAAAAATAGTTGATGGAATGGTAGAGTTTAGAGCCCTACATAAAAAACAACTAATAATAGAGATACTTTTTGTAAAAAATCTAAATGACAACGATACAGAGATAAAACAACTTTATGAAGCACTACAAAGAGTTCAACCCAATCGTATCGATATTGGAACAATAGATAGACCTCCAGCTTATGATGTTGAAGCGATTAGTTATGAAAAGCTAGTAAGTATTGCAAATATATTTAGTAATCTACCAGTCACAATAGCTCATAAAAATAAAATAGTAAACAAACAAACTTATACAAAAGATGAGATACTAACACTATTATCAAGACGACCATTAACAAAAGATGATGTTGAAAATATATTTGATGAAAACACAATATTGGCACTAAATGAGTTGATTATAAGTGATAAAATAAGAGCTGTAAATAACAATAATGTAGTATTTTACAAAATTTCATAATTTGTCCAAAAAAAGCTTGACAAAATAATATTATTTAACTATAATTCTGCCACTTAAAAAGACAAGCACTTTTTAAATAAGTTCCGGCATAGCTCAGCGGTAGAGTAGATGACTGTTAATCATTTGGTCCGTGGTTCGATCCCACGTGCCGGAGCCACTTCAATTTAAACCCCTTTAAACATTATGATTCAAGCAACATTCAAAGAACTCGGTGACACTTTGGTACCATTTTGGCACATTGTATCTATTAAAAATTGACCCCTTTTTTTCTTATCTCTTTTAATATATCTAGAGTATTTTGATAAAGTCATTGTAGAATCAGTATGACCCAACATATTACTAACCCATAATATAT
>CBFDEF010000154.1:0-2671 GCA_965603755.1 uncultured Arcobacteraceae bacterium | reverse complement strand
ACTTAGGATTATTTATCCTATGTGCAGAAACAAAAAAACAATCTAAATCAAGGTGTAGTATCATAAGGTGTATTATAGTGAGTTAGTTTTAATAAAAAGGGAGTTTTTCCATAAGAATATCGTTATGACCTACAAATCTATCACATTTTAAACCACCAATACTAAGACAAATTTGTTCCCATTTTTTTGTATGACCACCATTTTCTTTTGTAAAGTTTTTTATATAAAACATTAGTGCATGTGCATATTCATGTGGTAATACATAATCGATCATATAGTTTTCATTCTCTTGAAATCTATTTTTATTTAAAGTTATCTCAATTTTACCATCTCTATATGATGCTAAACCAAAAAGGTTGTCTTTTATTTTCTCTTCTATTTTAATAGGTATGTTTACATCAATATTATATTTTCTTTTTATTGTTTGTTTAATAATATTATTTTTATTTTCAATTTTTGCTATTATCTCATTTGAGAGTGGATTGTTTTTAAAGCTATTACTATTTGTAGTAACTGCAATAAGTAAAACCACGGATAAAATAGTAATGATAGAAAATATTTTAAAAACTTTGTTCATACTAGATTTTAGTTAAATATATTTAAAAGTTACTTATAAAATAAATCATCCTATAATAGGTTAAATCTATTTAATAAATAAAGGGGTTAGAAAATGGAACTTAATGAGAGAGATAAACTACTTATCCAAATAGCGCGAGAAACAATATACAATAAATTATTTAACTTAAATCAATTAAACAAAGAGGAGTGGTTACAGAAATACCATTTTCTAAATAAAGGTGCAGCTACATTTGTAACACTAACATTAAATGGTAATTTAAGAGGTTGTATAGGTTCTTTAATTGCTAGAAGAAGTTTGTATGATGATATTGTGTCAAATGCATCTAGTGCAGCATTTGAAGATCCTAGATTTCATCCTTTAACTAAAGATGAATATAAAGATATAAATATAGAGATATCACTTTTAAGTGAACCAGAAAAATTAAACTATATAGACTTTAAAGATTTAAAAACAAAACTAATACCAAATAAACATGGTGTTATTTTAAAATTAGGAGTTCATCAAGCTACATTTTTACCCCAAGTTTGGGAACAGTTACCTGACTTTGAGACATTTATGTATCATCTTTATAATAAAGCTAATTTAGATATAAATGAAAAAAATGATTTACCAGAGATATATATTTATACTGTAGAAAAGATAGAAGAGTAGAGAGTAAATAGATTAAAAAAAGGTAGGTTTAAAACCTACCTTTTATAATTATGCTCCGAGACCAAGTATTTGATATTGTACATACCAAACAGCTATAGATACAAAGTAACCTATTACAATCATCCAAGAGTATCTCATATGTGCACCAAATGTATAAATACCAGGTAATTTACCCATAACACCAACACCAGCAGCTGATCCAAATGAGATCATAGAACCACCAACACCAGCTGTAAGAGTTACAAGCATCCATTGGTCAAGTCCCATAGTAGGAGATGCTTTAAGTACTGCTGACATAACAGGTACATTATCAACAATTGCAGATAGGAAACCAACACCAATATTCGACCATGTTGGACCTAGAACTGATGGATCATAAACAACAGCAGCTAAAGCTAACCAACCAATAAAGTATAATGCACCAACAGCAGCTAAGATACCAAAGAAAAACATTAAAGTATTATTTTCAATTTTTGCCATTGAATTAAATACATCAAATCCAGAACCATGAATTTTTTTAAGTCTGTAATCATACATTTTAAGTAAAGCAAGACCAAACATCATACCCCACATTGCAGGTAAATGTAAAACTTGGTGAGACATAACAGCACAGAAAATTGTAAAAATACCAAGGGCAATAACAACCTTAGCACCTTCCATCATAGTAGGGTTCTCTTCTTTTGCAATATCAAAATCTGGAACTGTTTCAGGAACAACTTTTGATAAAAGAAAAGCAGTTACTAAATAACCAATAATTGAAGCAGGGAATAAGAATAAGAAATCTACAAATGTCCCTTTTCCTGCTGTCCAAGCCATAAGTGTTGTAATATCACCAAATGGAGACCAAGCACCACCAGCATTTGCAGCAACAACAATATTAATAGCACCTGGTATTAAGAAAGCTTTGTTTTTTTGTTCAATTGTAATTAAAACAGTTGAAAGGATAAGTGCTGTTGTTAAGTTATCTGCAATAGGAGAGATAAAGAACGCTAAAAATCCAGTTACCCAGAATAGTTTTCTATATGTATAACCTTTTGAGATAAGATTGTATTTAAGCTTATCAAATACATTCATATGAATCATTGACTCAATATATGTCATAGCAACAAATAAGAAGAAGAAAATCTCAGCAATTTCTAATATAAGATGTTGAGCTTGAGTATGAACTAAATTCATATCCATACCATTTATCACATAATAAAATGCAACTAACATAAATATAAAAGTACCAGTAAGTAAAGCAGGCTTTGCCTTATCAATATGATATTTTTCCTCCATAGCTACAAAATAGTAACCAATAACAAAGATAGCTAATGAAGCATATCCAACCCAAGTAAAAGTAATATCTGGAATCGCACCAGCTGTTGTAGCAGAACTTGCCTGCATAAATGATATACTCATCATAAGTAACACCAACCCTTTTAACATTTATTTCTCCTT
>CBFDEF010000153.1:0-2685 GCA_965603755.1 uncultured Arcobacteraceae bacterium | reverse complement strand
AAAGTCAAAATAGATAAAAAGGAAATAAATGAGCGCACCAGAAATAATATGTTTAGTTTTTTTGTCATTAATGATAGTGATATTTTGGCGGGTGATAAGGAAAATAAAATAAAACTAATCGTCCCTTATAGCCATTCTGCTGGATTGGGATTTGCGATTGTTGAAAAACATCGGGTATCAGCATTAAGCTCTTAAGAAGTATACTATTATCATGCAGAAACAGCTAGAAGTTGATAATAGTAGCCGTAAACAAAACAATTATATCTAGCTATAGTTGTTTTACTTGGATATTAAAAAATTATTGTATAAATAAGCAATTATGTATTTTCATCATATAGGCAAATATATAAATAACCCTAAATGCTCGTTAAAAGATAAGATTAAATTTAAAGAGTTTGATGATATTATAGATAATTATCTTAAAATGAAATATATAAAAGAATTAAATAACTAAAAATTTTACATATTCATTTAGAATAAGATTAAATAAGAATATAGTGTTCAAAAAAATAACTAATAAAATATGACAATTCGAATAATAATATTAATTTTAGTTTTATCTTTATTTAAATTAAATATAAATAGTCAAACATATTTACTCCCATGTAAGAATAAAACAGAAGCAAAGCAGATAGAGAAAAGGTTCTATAAAGCAGATTATGCGAATAATTATTTTTTATCAAGCGGGATATATTATTTTGAACTCGACCAGGATGATTTAGATAATAACTGGAAGTACGGAATATTAAAACGTAATGTAATTAAAAAGCGCTATTATAAACGGATATTTGAATTAGTGATACTTGAAACTCCAAGGGGTTATTTTAGAATAGAGACATGAAAGAATATTTAAAGCATATTGATGGATTAGATATACCAAATTCAGCAAAACTAAATATGATAGGTAATATATCTGAATTTATAGGAAAATTGTATATTACTGTTTGTAAAGCAGAAGTAAGACAGTTTAATAAGAAATATTATAGATTGGATTATGTTTATGTCTATGTTTTTAAAAGTACAGATGATTTAAATGTAATAATACTTAATTAATAAGAGAAGATGCCGGCAAAAATTAAAAATGAAGTATGGGATGAAATAATAAAGTATATTGAAAGTGGGTTGACTTTTCGAGATGCTTACGAATTAGCAGGAATAAGTAATTATTCTTTTTATACTAAAATAAAACAAGATTCTAATTATTATAACTCTATAAAAAGGGCTTTAGTGAAATTTAAACAATATCATTTGAATAAAATTAGAAAAGATGAATCATGGCAATCTTCGGCTTGGATACTTGAACGTAAATTTAAAGATGAATTTGCTCGTTTAGAACAAATAGAGAGCAAGGAAGTATCTGAATTTGATAATATGACAGATAGTGAATTGGATGAAGAAATAAAAAAATGTGAACAAGGAACAAAAAATAAGAAAATTAAAATTATTAAAGGAACGCCACCGGCGATTAGCGCGAATTGATTTCTGGTTGTTTTGTCAATATATGGATAAAGAATATTTTAATGAAAAAAAAAGGCCACATTTGAAGAAAATTGCAAAAATATTACAAAAAGTATTTGAAGGGATATATAGCAAAGTTGCAATAGCTTTGCCCCCTCGGGCCGGCAAATCATACATTACAACAATGTTTTGTGCCTGGTTACTAGGAATTGAGCCAACGGGTTCAATAATGCGTAATAGTTATGCAGAGAGGCTTGCTTTTAAGTTTAGTTATGATACTCGTGATATTATTAGGTCAGATAAATATAGACAAGTATTCCCTGGTGTTGAATTATCTTATAACAAAACAGCAGTAACGGGGTGGAATCTTAAAACAGCAAAGCAAGTAAGTTATTTCTGTTCAGGCGTGGGAGGTTCGATAACAGGATTTGGGTGTAATTTATTAGCTATATTGGATGATCCGATAAAAAATATGGAAGAAGCGTTAAGTGAGGTTATACTTGAGAATAAATGGAATTGGTATACATCAACACATTTATCAAGATTAGAGGGAGGTTGTCCGGAGCTTCATATTGCGACACATTGGAGTAATAAAGATATTATCAGTAAATTAGAAAATGAAGGATATTTTGATTATGTATATAAAGTGCCAGCGTTAAATGAAAAAGGGAAGTCTTTTTGTGAATCTGTTAAAAGCACAAAAAAATTATTAGAGATAAAAAACATTGAAGAAGATTTTATATGGGAAGCTGAATGGATGCAAAATCCGATTGAGATTAAAGGGTTGCTTTATCCGATAAATCAATTAAATAGGTTTAGTTTAAATCAATTAAATGGCAACCACGGGGCAGTAGTTAGCGTAACTGATGTCGCTGACAAAGGAGATAATTATCTATGTAATCCGATAGCAAAAGTTTATGGTAATAAAGTATATATCATAGATGTTATCTACACTCAAGAGCCGATTGAAATAACAGAGCCGCTTGTTGCTCAAGCAATAATGAGTAATGAAGTAAATAAACATGTAGTAGAGAGTAACGCGGGCGGTCGTAGCTTTGCTCTTAATATAAGAAAAATAGTAACTCCAGTCATAGGAAATGCTTGTCATGTTAGCTGGAGGTATACTGTTCAAAATAAAGAAACCCGAATCATAATGAAATCAGGAATAATAAAGCAAGAGTTTTATTTCAGAGATGATTATAAACCGGGGAGTGATTACGAAAAATT
>CBFDEF010000152.1:0-2741 GCA_965603755.1 uncultured Arcobacteraceae bacterium | reverse complement strand
GGTGAATATATAGAAAGAATGCAAACAAATAATTTTTTTATAGAATTTTATATGCAAAATAAAGAGTTCTATCCAGACCAAAAATCTTTCTCAACTATCAAAGAGTGCTTAAATGATAAATTAAATAAGTTTTATAATCCTAATGATGAACTATCACTAGAGGATTTTATAGATTTTAATAGTGATGAAAAAGACAAAATAATATGTTTACCCTTTATAAATCAGTCAAATAATGAACAAATATATTTCCCAACAAACATCTTACATAATTTGTATGTAAGCAATGGACTAGCTACGGGAAATACACCTGCAGAAGCTAAAGTGCAAGCATTGAGTGAGATATTTGAAAGGTATGCAAAAATAGAGATAATTAAAAATGGATACTCTTTACCTAAAATTCCTCTTGAAGTTATAAAGAGATTCCCTAAACTTTATACTGATATTCAATCTTTAGAAGAAGAAGGTTTCATCATTGATGTATTAGATGCATCAATGGGCGGTGAATTTCCTGTAACTGCAATATCTCTAATAAACCAAAAAGAAAATAGTTTATTTGTCTCTTTTGGTTGTCACCCTATTTTGGAGGTTTGTTTAGAAAGATCTATGACTGAACTTATGCAAGGTAGAGGAGTAGAAGATTTAAACTCTTTTGAAAAACCAAGTTTTAACAGTGAAACTATTAATGATAGTTTTAATATAGAATCACATTTTATAAATTCAGATGGAAAAATGAACTTTTCTTTTTTAAATAAAAATAGTTCTTTTAAGTATAGCCCTTGGAAATATAAAGGTTCTAATAGTGATGATGAATATAAATTTTTATTTGATATATCTAAAATGATATCTAAAGATATATATTTAAGAGAGTACGATTATTTAGGGTTTTATTCATGTTCGATAATTATCCCTGGTATCTCTGAAATTTATCCTATTGATGATTTAATGTATAACAATGCAAATAGAGGAAAAGAGATTCGCCAAAATATTTTAAATTTCAAAGATATTGATCTAGAAGATATCATTCAAAGTGTTGAATATCTAGCAGATGATTTAGATATAGAGAAATATATAGGTGTGTTGTTTAAAAACAACTTCACACTAGGAGATTTTAAAGGACAAATATACCTAATGCAAGGTGACTTAGAAAGTGCAGTAGGATATTTTGAATCATCTTCTAAAGATACATCATATATATTAACCCAACTTTGTTATATACAAATAGATGAGTTAGATTTTGATGATTATTACAAATCATTTTGTGATATTTATACAAAAGAAAAACTTGAAGTTGCTATGGATATATTTACTTTAAATAGCTATTTTATAGATGTAACTTTTCACAGTGATTATTTAAATATACAAAATTTATACGATAGATTAGCTATACAAAAAAGTAAAATAAGATATAAAAATAGCTAATAAAATTTAAAATTTTTATATTCATAGATTTTTATGCAACACTTTTTGTATAATTCAGATATACTGTATCCAATGAAAGATGATTGTAGTTACATCTTTAGTCTGCTTTATATTGATAACTATTAAGTTTTCAGTAAAATTCACCTAAAAATCAAACTTATTATTAGATTTTCGACCACCCTAGAAATATGGTGTATTAAACAAAAAAGGATTCTCAATGGCAGAATTAGTAAATGGAACAGTAAAATGGTTCAATAGTGAAAAAGGTTTCGGTTTTATCGAACAAGAAAATGGTGGAAAAGATGTATTCGTACATTTCAGACAAATTAACGGTAACGGTTATGACAGAACTTCATTAAATGATGGTCAAAAAGTTACTTATGAACTTGGTGAAGGTGAAAAAGGACCTCAAGCAGAAAACGTTACAGGTCTGTAATCTTTCTCTTGTATAGAGCAGATTTTTTCTGTTCTATATTCTTTAAACACTTTCTTTTAAACCCTCAAACTTATACTCACTAATAATCAAAATTTAATTTAGCATGATACAATTCATATATAAATATGAAATAATTTTTCTAAAGCAAAAATATAAACAAAAGCCGTCACTTATGAAAACTTTGATATTATAATATTATATTATCTTAAAATATGGAAGGTGTATAAAATATGAATTTTATTAAATATCTATTACTTTATTTATTATTTATAGTTACACTTTTTATCTCTTTTTACTATGTAGATATATATAGTAAAATTTTAAAGAAAACACAAGAACAAGTACTTGTAAAACAAGCACAAATACATTTTTATACTCAAGTAAATACAAGAAAATGGAATGCTAAGTTTGGTGGAGTTTTTGTTAAGCCAGTAGATAAGTTAAAACCAAATAAGTATCTACCCAACAATACTTTGAAAGTTGATGACAACTTAACATTATTAAAAATAAATCCAGCTTGGATGACAAGGCAACTATCAGAACAATTAAATGTGAAAGACTTTAGCTTTAGAATTACGAGCTTAAATCCAATAAATCCAGAAAATAAAGCATCAAAATTTGAAATAGAAGCTTTGAAACATTTTGAAAGTACGAAAAATTTAGAGTATTATAAAATTGATACAATAGATCAATTTAATTATATGGGTGCATTAAAAGTTTCCAAATCTTGTATGCCCTGTCATAAACATCAAGGATATAATATTGGAGATATTCGTGGAGGTATCAGTATAAAATTAAATGCCCAGGAATACTTTGATATATTATCATCTATTGATGAAAAAGTATTGTTTGTAAAATTATTGATTATATTATTTCTAACAAGTAT
>CBFDEF010000151.1:0-2742 GCA_965603755.1 uncultured Arcobacteraceae bacterium | reverse complement strand
AACATTATCTTACGGAGATAAGAGCGGTGATAGAAAAATGTACTTTTTCATATACTAGACAAGTTGAAATGAAAGGCTTGGGTCATGCGATACTAACGGGACAAACTCTTATTGGAAATGAACCATTTGCAGTTATACTTGCGGATGATTTATGTGATAATAAGAGTGAGTCAGTATTAGCACAAATGGTTAAACTTTATGAGAAATATCCTGATTGTTGTATTGTCGCAATTGAGGAGATACTTCTACAAGATACAAATAAATACGGTATTATCTCAGGTAAAGAGATAGAGAACAACCTTTTTAAAGTTGAAAATATGGTGGAGAAACCAGAACCAAAAGATGCTCCATCATGCAATTCGGCTAGTGGGCCGCAAAATTTAGCAATTATAGGTAGATATATCTTAACTCCTGAAATTTTTGATGTTATAAAAGATACAAAGCCTGGCAAAGGTGGAGAGATACAAATTACAGATGCACTACTAAGTATGGCTAAACAGGGTAAAGTTTTAGCATATAAGTTTGAAGGACAAAGATTTGATTGTGGTTCAGTTGATGGTTTTGTTGAAGCTACAAACTATTTTTATAACAAAGGGTAAAGAGTGAAATATAGTAAAAACTTTTATCAAATAAAATCAAATGAGATTATATTTCAAGCTGTAAAAGATGAGGTCAATGAGATTGGCTATTATAATCTTCCTCTTCAAGATACATCAAAGATAAAAGAGTTTGCTAAAAATGTAAAACAAAAGCATATTGCGGTTATTGGAATTGGTGGAAGTACTTTAGGTACCATTGCAATATATAACTTTCTAAAAAAATCAAACAGTTATAATAAATCTTTACACTTTTTTGAATCAACAGACCCAATGGATATAAAAGCAAGACTTTCTAAAATAGATTTAGAGGATACTCTTTTTATAGTGATTAGTAAATCAGGGACAACTATAGAGACCATAAGTATATATAAGTATTTAAGTTCTTTGATTAAAATAGATAAATCAAATTGTGTAATAGTAAGTGAAGAGAAAAGTAAGTTAACAGCATATGCTAATAAAAATGCTATTAAAACTTTTGAGATACCTGAAAATGTAGGTGGAAGATTTTCAGTATTTTCTGCAGTTGGATTATTACCATTAGCAATTATTGGTGTTGATATTGATAAGTTATTGTTAGGAGCAAGAGAGGTAAGAGATGGTTTTTTTAATGGTGGTGAATATTATGAACCAATTATTCAAAAAGCTAGGTTTATGGTTGAAAATAAACATAGATTTAATATAAATGTACTTTTTAGCTATTCATCATCTTTGGAAGGTTTTAATAAATGGTATATTCAACTTTGGGGTGAAAGCTTAGGGAAGATAAATATAAATGATACAAAACAAGCACTTACCCCTATTGGACTAATAGGTCCTGTTGATCAGCATAGTTTTTTACAACTTATAGCTGAGGGTAAAAGAGATAAAACAGTAACATTTATAAAAATAAATGATTTTGAAGATGAGACAACTATTCCAATGTCAAATTTAGATGGTTATGATGATTTAGATTATTTAGATGGACTAAAATTTTCACAACTTATAGAATATCAAGCAAATGCAACTATCCAAGCTATAGAAGAGCTTAAAGATATCCCTTGTGATGTTATTACAATTGATAAAGTAGATGAATACAACATATCAAAACTTATGTTTATATATCAACTGCTTACATCATGTATAGGAAAATTTTTACAGATAAACACATATGAACAACCAGGTGTTGAAGCTGGAAAAATAATATTGAAAAATAGATTAAAAGGGAAATAAATGAACGAAAATAAACGATATATAGAAGAAGATGAGATAGATTTAAAAGAGTTATGGAAAACTTTGATGAAAAGAAAAAAGTTTATATTTATTTTTACAACAATTGTAACAATTGGAGCAATTATTTGGTCAGTTACAAGAACACCTATTTATGAAGCACGTGCTTTAATAGAGATGGGTAATTATAAACTAGATAATAATAAGAATGATAAAGCTACACTAGATAATAATTCTCAATTATCTAAAAAATTAAATATTTTATTTATTGATATGCAGAAAAATGAAAAAAATAAAGTATCTAAAATCTCATCAATAAAGATTCCAAAAGGTTCAAAAGAGTTTATAGAGATAAAATCTCTATCAATATCAAATGAATTAGCAAAAAAAGAGATAAAAAAAATAGTAAGCTATGTTCAATCAGAACATAAAAAAGCACTCGATGATGTTAAACAAAGAAGAGAGATAGAGATAAAAAATATTGATGCAAAAATCGAGAGTGTTATAAATAAAGCAATCCCTTTATTAACTGGTAAAATAAAACTACAAGAGGATACATTGGCTAATTTAAATAAGCAGATTAAACTTATTAGTGGTAATCTTAAAAAAATTCAGTCGTCAAATCCATCACTTGCCGCACTTAAACTTATGGAAAAGAGGGATTTGACTTCATTTACTATAGAGTTAAATACACAACTTATGGATATGAGAGATAAGAAAGATACACTATCAACTACAACAATAAATAATTTAAAAGAGGATAGGCTTTTAGTTGCATCACTGATGCTTCCACATAATTATAAAAATACACAAGTGATTGGTGAAATTATTACCAATGATGATCCAGTAAAACCAAAGAAAGGACTTATAGTAGTGGTTGCATTTGTAACTGGATTTATTTTATCTATATTTTTAGTATTTTTTTTAGAGTTTATCA
>CBFDEF010000150.1:0-2743 GCA_965603755.1 uncultured Arcobacteraceae bacterium | reverse complement strand
TTATATAATTCAATCCCTATTCTTAAAAAATATAAACAGTAATAAACTTAAAAAACTAAGAATCAATGGATAAAAGAAATAGTACTCTTTTAAAACTATTTTATTTTGTTCTATTTTACTTTTTTCTAAATTATTTATAATTTCATATATCTCTTTTAAATCATTTTTACTTAAAGCAACAAATGACTTACCGCCATTTACACTTGAAAGTTGAGTCAATGCATAACTATTTGGGGCCCCTATAGATATAGTATATATTTTTATATCATATTTTTTTGCCATTTTAAGTACTACATTTAATGGAATATTACTAGCTGTATCATCACCATCTGTTAATGCAATTATAATTTTTGTTTTTGTATCACGGTTTTTTAGAATATTTATAGAAGTTGCAATACTATTTATAAGTGCTGTTTTTTCTCCAACTACTGCTATATCCAAACTTTCAATTATTTTGGACTGTGCTTTTTTATCATAACTAAGAGGTGATGCTGTCATTACAGATGTTCCAAATACTACTAAACCAATATTATCATTTGTACGTCGTGCTATAAAATCTTTTACAATATCACTTACAACATTCCATCTGTTTTGCTCCAAGTTTTCCCTATTGAAACCAATCTGTCTCATAGAACCACTTGTATCTAAAGATAAAATTATATCAACTCCATCTTTTTTTGTATTTATTACATTTAGCTCTTTTATTGGTGAAGCTAAAGCAATAATGGCAAATATGATTGTTAACCATTTAAGAACAGAGACTAAACTACTATTTAAACCATTTGATTCTTGATATATCTCAAGATGTGGCATATAATATGACTGTACTTTAGCCTTGCAAAATTTTGAACAAACTATAAATAAAAGTATAAGTAATAAAACATAAGGGTATTCAAAATTATTTAACATCTAAAGAGTCCATAAATATGTGAAATTGATTTTTTACATCAGGTGATATTTCATTATCAATATTTTTTTTATATTTGTAAGCTTCTAAACTATGATGTATATCATCAATAAGTCTTTTTTCTCTTTCACTTTTTGCTAATAATCTTCCATATTTAGAAATAAGATATGAAGTTTCTTTTGTATTATTAAAATCTATATTATTTAATATTGCAAAGTACTCTTTCTCTTTAGTTAACTCTTTCTTTTTAAATAATTTAAATATAAAATATAATATAAAAATAAAAAATAAAAAAGATGCAACTATCAATACATAATAAATATATATAGTAAAATCTGGTATCTGTACAATTGGCTTTATATCGTGAATCTCTAACATAATATTATTATACCAAATCATATTAAAGAATTGGTATAATAATATATAAAATTAAATCATATGGACTTTTTATCTAATGAACTACTACAAAATTGCACTTTTAAAATCACCATTAGAACCACTAACTTATCAACACATAGATAATATAAAAATTGGAAATTTAGTAGAAGTAACTTTACAAAGAAGAGAGAAGTTACAATTAGGTGTAGTAGTTTCAAAAGAGGAAAAACCAACATTTAAATGTAAAGATATATCTAATATCACAAATAAGTTTTATGATAAAAAAATGTTAGAGACTGCATCTTTTATCTCAAAATATTATGTATGTAGTTTAGGTGAATCACTTAGCTTATACTCACCTTTTTATGAAGTTGAACAAGAGGCTATAACAGAACCAATCAAAAGTGAGATTGTTTTATCTAATGAACAAAATAAAGCTTATGATTTTATACAAAAAAATAATACAAGCTTACTATTTGCAAATACAGGTAGTGGAAAAACAGAGATTTATATAAAAGCAATTGAAAATGTATTATCTCAAAATAAACAAGCCCTACTTTTAATACCAGAGATATCGTTAACACCTCAAATGGAAAAGCGTCTTACAAAAGTGTTTAAAGATACTATTGCAATATGGCACTCAAAAATACAAAAAAAGAAAAAAGAAAAAATAATAGATGATCTTCTTAGTGGAAAAGTCAAAATAATAGCTGGGGCTAGGTCATCACTATTTTTACCATTTAAAGATTTAGGGATTATTATTGTTGATGAGGAGCATGATGATTCATATAAAGCATCACAAAAACCAAGAATAAATGTAAAAGACTTATCAATATATATTGGAAATAAGTATGATACACAAGTAATTTTAGGGAGTGCAACACCAAGTTTAAGTAGTTTTTATAAAATCCCTTATGTTAGAATCACTGAAACTTTTCATAAATCAGAGAAAAAAATATCATTTGATAAATCAAATTTAAGTTTAAATGATACAGTTATCCAAAAAATCAAAAACACTATTTCACAAAATCAGCAAGTTATAGTTTTTTTACCAACTAGAGCAAATTTTAAATATCAAATTTGTAAAGATTGTGGAAAGTCTGTTGAGTGTCCATTTTGTTCTGTTAGTATGAGTTTACATAAAAAAAACTATGCATTACAGTGCCACTATTGTAACTACACTCAAGCCATACCAAAAATATGTCCATCTTGTAATATAGGTGAGATAGAGAACTTTAGACTAGGAACCGCGGAAGTTACCACACAACTTCAAGATATATTTAAAGAAAACATTATTGAGACATTTGATAGAGATAAAATAAAAACAGATACCCAACTTAAAAAAGTACTAAAAAACTTCAATGATAACAAAATAGATATACTTGTAGGTACACAAATGTTATCAAAAGGTCACGACTATCACAATGTAACTTTAGCTGTAGTTTTAGGTATAGATTC
>CBFDEF010000149.1:0-2810 GCA_965603755.1 uncultured Arcobacteraceae bacterium | reverse complement strand
CCATCTAAACTTTTAGTATGTGTATAGTGATCAAAAATTGCAATAAATTTAGCAATAGGATGAGCTTCTATTTTAGTTTTAAAGTATTCCATTATCTCAGGTACATTTTTAACCTCTAATTCTGTTTTTAATAACTCTAGTGAATATACTGGATATTTATCCATAAAAATTGTTTTTTTCATATTTTAGCCTTATAATTTTATAATCATTAAATATTTATTTATTATATGTTGCAAATGATTTTATACAACACTTTATACTTTGTGCTATATCTGCACCTTTGAAGTCCATAAAGTCAACTTGTACTTTATATATAGTTTTATTACTATCATTTTTTACTTGTAGTACTACATATCCAGCATAAAGTTTGCTTTTTTTAGTTTTTTTGCCGGGGTCGTTAACATCATTTTCATAAATGTAGTAAGATAACTTTAGTTTGTTTTTTTGATCTTTTTTATTTTTTGTATATTTATTTAGTTCATTTTGAACAATTTTATCTGTATCTTCTAATTTAACAAATTCAAATAATTTTGACTTTGCATATATTGCTTTTTCAATACTAGATGAAAATTCTACATCTCCATCTTCAAGTAAGCTTTGTGCAATTTTAATATCTTCATTTCCAAATCCTCTTTCAAAAGTGGTAACTGATGCTTGACAAGGAATTCTTTTTGCTTTTCCTGGTGTTTGGTCTTTTGTCATCTGTTCATATATGCTATTACCAACTAAATAGCCAATAAATACCACTACAAATATTATTAAATTTCTTTTCATCTTTACTCCTGAATACATATGTCTTTTTTAAACATATGAACTATTGTTTGAAACAATACAATAACAATAACAATAGTAACTACTGCCACCATAAGATACGATAAACCTAATGCCATAGGGTCCTTTGTCTTTGAATACATAAGCATAGAGCTAATTGCCATAGCTGCAATTGGAAATACAAATGCCCACCAAGATATAAAGAACTTTATTTTAATAAAATTCTTATACATAAATGCAACTAAAAAAGTAAAAAATAGTGCCATATTAAATAAGAAAATTGCAAATACATCTAATACTCCAAATATTTTAAAGTATGCTATAAAACCAACTGCAGGTGGTGCAATAAGTATAAACATTGTTGGCATAAATTTAACTGCTAATTGATGGTGAAAAATTATTCTGTTTAAAATAATAGAGAATAATATTATCCAGAAAAACATCCCTACACTAAAAAAGTACATCAATACACCAGAACTTGCAAATCCAACACCTGCAACTGGCACTAAAACATTTCCAACAATAGGTATAAACCAAGCAGGGTTTGAATGTCCTAGCTCTTGATTACTATTTATCCAAAACGATATAGTATGCATAGTAAGATAAAAATGTAAAGCAGCACCAGGGTACCAAAAAATGGCAGATATTGTTGGATTATACTCTTTATAAATTATTGCTAACATAAGCATAGATATTGAAACAGCTGCAAAGAAATTTATTCTTATAGGATGGGAAAACTCTTTTTTTACAGCAACTTTATATTTAAAATATTTAGCTAAATATATTATTGTAATTGTAACAAATGAAATTGTAGTAATGTACATTAAAATAGAACCAATTAGATGTGGAAAACCAAGCCATTGACTAGCTTTTTGATATGTAATTGTAATTCCACCCATTCCCATAACAATTGCATACATCATTATAGGAAAAAATTTCAACCTATTTTTTGAATAAATATCAAATTTACCTTTTATATTCTCTTCCAAAATTATCCTTTATAAGTATATATTATAATCAATATAATTTTATATTAACTTAATAGGATATTACTATAATATTTGAAATTTGTCAACTTTGTTTTTATTAAACTTTAATTATAAAGCTCTTTCTATTTACTGGGTATTAGAATTGATTTCATAGTAAAATAATATTTATCTTCGTTAATAGCTCTAAACTCATACTCAATACTATTGGATACTTTACCTATCTCATAGATACCAATACCTCCGCCATTTTCATGGCTATTTTGTCCTGATTTTCTAAGTTCTCTATATCTTTTCTTGATAGCTACTTTATCTAAACTTTGTATCTCTATTAGTTTTGGTTCAATTATTTTCTTATCATCAATAGATATGATATTAGTAGCAATGATGTCGTAATATTCATCATTTACATATTGTACCTCGATTTGTCCAGCCGGTACTATTTGTCTTGAGTTAATATTGTCATTTTTAGAGTAGTTCATTATATTTTGACAATATTCTATTGTTACTACGGCTATATTCCCCATTACACCCATATTTATAATTTTAGATTCTATATTATCCATTGCTGCTGCTATTACATTTTGGGTCATAATACCTTCGTATTTAACGATTTCTACAACTTTATCCTCTTTAAGATCGGATTGTTTATCTATCTCAAAAGCTATTAATGTCATATCATCGTTTCTATCATTATTCTCTATTTTACCCTCATATTCTTTCATCTCATTTGCAAATATATTTTGTTGATCTATCATAGGTTTAAAATGATTTTCTTTTATAATATTTCCAAATCTCTTTTTACCAAATGGAAAATCTTTATCCCCACCATTTTGATCTAGGTATCCATCAGTTGTACAGTAAAATTTCATCCCCTCTTGTACATTAATTATAGTTTCATGATACTTATAATCCATAGAACATTTTTTATACCCTACAGAGTAATGATCACCTTTAACAATTTTAAATTCACCATTTTCATCTATAAAAAATAGTGATGTTTCAGCCCCTGCAAATTTAAGTATTTGTGTTCTTTTATTGTAGTAGATAATT
>CBFDEF010000148.1:0-2847 GCA_965603755.1 uncultured Arcobacteraceae bacterium | reverse complement strand
ACCTTATAGTATATTTTACGGAATAATACAAAAAATATACTAAAAACAAATTTATCAAATTTTGGGATATAATATATGTTTAGAAAGTTGATATAGTATAGATAATAACAGGTTGTCGGATTATTGTAACTTTTTATCTACTTGAAAATAGGAATAAATTATAAATAAGTTTCTATTTATTAAATAAAAACTGGGCATAATGCTCCTCGTAATTTTCAATTACATTTTCAAATTAAAGGATAAACATGTCTATTTCAAAAAAGATGGCAACTTTTGGTATATCAGTTGCAGTACTATTAATAATCTCATTAATAGTTAAATATAACGCACTTAGTAGTGCTAATAAGAACTTTGATACATACTCTGAAAAAGCAGTAGCAGGAAAAATATTGGTTTTACAAATTGGTAAAGACCTTAACTATGTAAGTCGTTGTACAAGAGATATTATGCTAGGGAATGCTTATGAAAAGAATATTAAAAAGATAGAAAAAAGCAGAGCAAATATTTTAAAATCTTTTAATGATCTTAGAGGTACAATTACAGGTACTCCAAATGAAAAAGCAAAGTTAGAGGCATTAGCAAAATCTAAACAATATACATTGGCATTTATTGATGATGGTTACAATAAAATGAAATCATTACAAAATACAGAACGAACTCCTAAAGTATTATCAGAAATGTACCAGCAATATAAAAAAGATGCTACTCCTCTTGCAAATGCAAGTAGAAGTGCGTTTAAAAAGATTGTAAAAGTAAAAGATAATGGATTGAAAAAAAGAACTATTATGTATCATGAGGAGCTTTCATTATTAAATACATTTATAATAGTAGAATCATTATTGCTTCTTATCATTATAATTGGATATCTTATTTTTCTAACAAAAAATATAACAACATCTCTTAATTCTGTTAAGCATGGTCTTGAATCATTTTTTAGTTTTTTAAATAAAACAAGTTCTTCAACAGAAATAATAAAAGTTAATTCAAATGATGAATTTGGTCATATGGCTCAAATGATAAATGAGAATATTACAAAAGTAACACAAACTATTAGTGAAGATGAAAAGCTAATCAGTGATGCAAAATCAACTATGGATAGAGTAGTAAAAGGTTGGTATAGTGAAACAATCTCTGGTCATACATCAAATCATACGTTAGAAGAATTTAAAAATAGTGTAAATGAAATGATAAATGCAACAAAAGCTCATTTTATAGATATTAATACAATTCTTGAGGAATATGCACATCTTGACTATAGAAATGAGTTAATAATAGACAATATAGAAAAAGGTGGTGTATTTGAACTTTTAGTAGCAGATATTAATAAATTAAGAGATGCAACAACAAATATGCTAGTAGAAAATAAACAAAATGGATTAACATTAGGTGATAGTTCTAATATATTATTGTCAAATGTAGATACATTAAACACAAATTCAAATAATGCAGCAGTAGCTTTAGAAGAAACAGCAGCAGCATTAGAGGAAGTTACCCAAAATATTAAAAGTACAACTTCTAATGTAATTGCAATGGCAAAACATGGAGAAGATGTTAAAAATTCAGTTACAAATGGACAAAATCTGGCAAATCAAACAACTAATGCAATGGATGAGATAAATACAGAAGTAATGGCTATTAGTGATGCAATTTCTGTAATTGATCAAATTGCATTCCAAACAAATATTTTATCACTAAACGCTGCAGTTGAAGCAGCTACTGCTGGAGAAGCTGGAAAAGGTTTTGCTGTAGTTGCCCAAGAGGTTAGAAACCTAGCTTCCAGATCAGCAGAAGCTGCAAGTGAGATTAAATCTTTAGTATCTAATGCTTCCGAAAAAGCGAATGATGGTAAAAAGATTGCAGATGAGATGATACATGGATATACAGACCTTAATGAATCTATTACAAAAACACTTGACCTAATATCAAATGTAGAAATAGCTTCTAAAGAACAGCAAGGTGGTATAGTGCAAATAAATGATGCTATTACATCACTAGATAGACAAACTCAAGAAAATGCTTCAGTAGCTTCACAAACAAATGGTGTAGCACAACAAACAGATACTATTGCAAAACTTATTGTTTCAAGTGTAGATGAAAAAGAGTTTATTGGTAAAAATAGTGTTAAAGCTAACAAAATAAATACAAAATCTTCATCTCCAACTATTCAACCACAAGATACTAAAGTATCAAAGCCATCTGTGAATGTTAAACAATCAAAACAAATACAACCAGTTGTTTCAAATAGTAGTAACGATGAGTGGGCAAGTTTTTAAACTTGCTCTAACTGATAAATTCATTTATAGTTCAATAAAATTCTATAACCAACATTCCTAAATATATCTCTAATTATAAGTTACCACTCAAGTACTTAAACAAATTAAATAATAATGCATATAGCTACTTTTTGATAAAATGGCAAAAAAAGGATTTAAAATGGAAATAGGATTATTTATAGGCTTTATTAGCTTTTTTTTCACGGCATTAGTTCTAATGGTTATTTTTCTTTATTTATATGCAGTCGTTACACCTTATGATGATTATAAGCTTATTTTTGAAGATAACAATTTAGCAGCAGCACTTGGATTTGGTGGAGCTATTATTGGAGTATCTATACCTTTGTATAGTGCATTAGTTCATTCTGTATCTTATGTTGATTTTACTGTTTGGGGAGCAATTGCTATTTTAATTCAACTTGTTTTCGCATTTATTGTAACAAGAGTAAGTGGAAAATTTTCTTTCAAAACAAAGATTTCTGATGGGGTTATTTCAGTTGGAATTTTAATGGCATTTTTATCAATATCAATTGGACTTTTAAATGCTGGATCAATGAGTTATTAAAACTCATTG
>CBFDEF010000147.1:0-2858 GCA_965603755.1 uncultured Arcobacteraceae bacterium | reverse complement strand
ACTGTCTCTATCATACCTGCAGCAATTGCCAAATCAAGTCTGCCAAAAAAAAGATAAACTATGATAATTGTTGTTGTAGTTGCAACAACTCTCCAACTTATACCCTTAACGATTGATCTTTTATTTGTCTCTTTATACATTGATAGTTTCCAGTATACAGTATTCAGTATTCAGTTCTTTTATCATTTATTCTCTTTTATTAATAAGCTTTTTTTTAGGTTGCTTAGCATTTTTATTATTTGTTCTAGTTCGTCTATCCAACTTAATCCTATATCTTTTTTTATATAGTCTATCTCTATTCCAATATAAATTTGAGTTATTAGTTCAGAAAGGGACCCTTGAGATATATTTAAAAATCTAATTTTATCTTTGTCTGAATCTTTTTCCATCCCTTCTGCTATATTTGATGCTATAGAAAGACTACTTCTTGTAATTTGATCTTTAAAGCTATAATCTTTTTCTGTCTTGAAGTATTTATATACCTCCACACTAATTCTACAGCTTCTTTTCCATACATCTAAATTTTTACAGTTCAATCACTTATCCTATATTTTTTCTGTTGTTAATTAGTGATGAATTTTATTATCAAAATGTTTTAACATATCCAATATAACATATCCAATACCACCAGATACTATTAAAAATCCAATTACTAATACTATTGTTTCCATTATAAATCCTCCAGACTGTCTATTCTATTCATTGCTTTTCTATTTGTAACAAGTATACCAATAGTTACTAATACCAAACCTAACAGTACCAAACTAATTTTAAACATACTTAACCTTTCAATGCTATTAAACAAATATGCGATTAAAGATATATCTGTAGCAAACAATAGTCCAAACACTACTTTCAGCCACCCAATTTGTTCTTTAATCTTATCTATTTTAGGCACTATATCTCCTTGCAATTCCACTGGGGAAAGTTATCTCTGATATATAAGTTTAAAGCCTTTTCTGCTTTTGTATATTCTTTTCTCTGAATACTGCCAACTGAAAACTGCGAACTACTTTCTTCATCTCTTCTACTTACACCTACAATCATCCCTGCACCAACTGTATCATTTGTAATTCTATCTACAACTATAAAACTACCTGTTAACCGATTTCTCTCATACGAATCTGATGCAATTGGACGAGTAAGTAACATCTTACAAGAAGCTATATCATTTAGTTCAAGTTTATTAACTTGTGTTCTCTTATAACTGTTTACATCGATTTTGTAATTTATGTGTTCAAAACTTCCTGATACTACAGAAGTAGCTCTTTTAATATCATATGTTTTTGATATATCCATAGGTTTTTCATCCATCCATACCAACATAACTTTTAAGCTGTTTGATACTCTTGGCATATTTTTTGTATGAACTATCATATCCCCACGACTAATATCTACTTCATCTTCAGTAGTAATAGTAATAGCCATTGGAGCATAAGTTTCTTCACAAGTAACACTTCTATTTGCTTCTGTTATATCTCCTGCATTTATGATACTTTTAACTTTTGTAGATTTACCAGATGGCAATACAGTAATATCATCACCAACTTTTACACTTCCTGCTGCGATGGTTCCACAAAAACCTCTAAAGTCAAGATTTGGACGATTTACATATTGCACAGGAAATCTAAAGTTTTCAGCTTTTACCTCTTTTGTTATATCCATACTATCTAATAATCCTAAAAGAGGAAGACCCATAAACCATGGAGTTTTTACACTTTTATCAACTACATTATCCCCAGCTAAGGCACTTAATGGAATATAGTAAGTATTTTTTATCTCTAATTCATTTGCCAATTCAGCATATGCTTGCTTAATCTCATTATAAATATCTTCTTTAAAATCAACTAAGTCCATCTTATTTATAGCTACAACTACATGTTCTATACCAAGAAGTGAAACTATAAAACTATGTCTTCTTGTTTGAGTAAGTATCCCTTTTCTAGCATCTATTAAAATAATAGCAACATCTGCTGTTGATGCACCTGTAACCATATTTCTAGTGTATTGTTCATGTCCTGGAGTATCTGCTATGATAAATTTTCTATTTTCTGTAGCAAAAAAACGATACGCAACATCTATTGTGATACCCTGTTCTCTTTCACTTTGAAGACCATCTACAAGTAATGCCATATCAATTTTTTCACCAGTAGTACCGTACTTTTTACTTTCAGATTCAGCTGATGCTAATTGATCATCAAATATCATCTTTGAGTCATAAAGCATACGACCTATAAGTGTGCTTTTACCATCATCTACAGATCCACATGTTAAAAATCTAAGCATATCTTTGTTTTCATGCTCTTTTAAATAATTCTCTATATTTAATATATTATCCATTAAAAATACCCTTCGATTTTTTTAAGTTCCATTGCACCCTCTTGATCTTTATCAATTAGCCTACCTTCTCTTTCACTTGAAGTTGAAAGAAGCATCTCTTTTATAATCTCGGGCAATGTTGTAGCTGTTGAATTAATAGCACCTGTTAATGGATAACAACCTAATGTTCTAAATCTCACCATCTCTTTTTTAGCTGTTTTTCTTAATTCTTCTGGCATACGATCATCATCAACCATAACCTTTACACCATCCATCTCAACTACCTCTTGCTCTTTTGCAAAATAAAGAGATGGGATAGGTATCTCTTCTAGATAGATATATTGCCATATATCTAACTCTGTCCAATTTGAAATTGGGAATACTCGTACTGATTCACCTTTTGATATTGCTGTATTATAGATATTCCAAAGTTCTGGTCGTTGATTTTTTGGATCCCATCTGTGATGTTTATCTCTAAAAGAAAATATTCTCTCTTTTGCACGACTTTTCTCTTCATCTCTTCTAGCTCCACCAATAAC
>CBFDEF010000146.1:0-2917 GCA_965603755.1 uncultured Arcobacteraceae bacterium | reverse complement strand
TTATTGTTTATTTGCTTCCATTGCTAATAATTTAGTATTTAAATAAAATGTTCCAAATGGTACAAGTGATAATACGAAAGCTAAGATATTAAAGTTTAATCCCCATTTCTCTTCAGAAGAAGCTATAAATTGTGAATAAAGAAACCATAAGAAAAGTGCTCCATGAATCATACCAACTATTTTTGTAGCTTCTGGTATCCCCATCATATATTTTAATGGCATAGCAATAAACAATAAAATGATAAAAGATATCCCCTCTAATTTTGCTATTAATCTAAACTGTCCTATTTTTGTTTCAGGCAATTGTTACTCCTTGATTTTTTGTGCGTAAGTTTAGCAATAGTTTTATTTATAATAAATTAAACTTATATACTAGATAGTATACCCATAAAACTTTTATCTATATTTTCTCCAAATATTTAAAAACTGATCTCTTGGTAGAATGTTACAGCCTAATTTTTTCTTATATTCCATATGTGGATGCCCTAAGTTCCAAAATGAAAAGTTATTCTTTTCTAAAAACTTTGCAAGTAATACAAGCTGTAAATTTCCACAATTATTATGCTCTTTTTCTTTGGAACTAAATCCGCTTAGACTTGTATATATTGACCCTATAACATATCCAATTTCGCCTGCAATTAGAACTCCTGTTTTATTGCAGTTAAGCTCAACACTTAAAATAGTAAATTTTTCATTATTTTGTTTATATATAGTATTTAGTATATCAATATATTTTCCAACTATCCAGTTATCTTTATGGTGTATTTTAAATTTTTCTATTAAATCATCAAATTTTGTATTAAAACTTAGAGTATAATTATCTTTATCAATTAATTTTTGTACTTTTTTTGATATATGAAGATTTTTAAAATCTAATACAGCATACTCGTATTGAAGCTCAGGTAATAAAACTAAAGTATCATTATCATTAAATGATGTACTTATAAATCCTTCATAAGCCAATTGTTTATAAAATTCAACAGACCAATCATCGCTCCAATAATAGTTGTTAGTCATATCATTACAAATATGATTTTCAAATATGTTTTTATCATTTAAGTATTGGGATGTAATATTATAAATCTTTGGTTCTTTCAACAAATATTCCTTAACTGTTTTTTATATTATATCAATATGAAATTTGTTAAAAGATTAATTAAATATTAGTTTGACACAATTTTACTACATTAATTTTGTAGACTATAAAAATATTATGAATATGTAAAACAAGATATAGGTCGTATAACATATGATGAGTTTTTAACATCATTATCAACTAAAGAAAACCAATGTAGACATAGAAGGGATTGTAAAATGAACTATTTAATAAAACTAATTTTATTATCTATTATAATTGTGAATTTATCTGCTCAGTATATAAGTGTAGATGAATATATTAATATAAACCCAGAACAAAAAAGACTTATGGATAAATATGAAAAAATTATACATAGTAAGGCAATACCTTTAAATAAAAAGTATAAGAGAGTAAAACTAGCTATGCTTTATCCATCTTTGCAGTTATCTGATTATTGGCGAAGAAATAAACTAGCTTTTGAAAAACGGCTAAAAGAGTTAAATATAGATTATACAATAGATATGATTGTGACAAGTGGCTCCTCAAACCCTAAGCAACAAGAGATATTTATTGATAAAATAATTAAGCAAAAGTATGATTTTTTAATAACTACAGTAAATTCTAATTTAGAAAAAAATTTAATAAAAAATGTTTTAGTCTCAACAAACACTAAAGTTATTTTACAAAATATCACTACACCCATTAGAGCATGGGAGAAACAAGCACCATTGGCTTATGTAGGTTTTGATCATAAGTTAGGCTCTTTAAAGATAGCAGATTATTTTTTAGATAGATTTAGAGTTGGTAATTATGCTGTTATGTTTTATACAGATGGTTATGTAAGTCAAATGAGGGGTGATACATTTATAAAATATATTGGTGAAAACTCTAAACTTGAATTACTTGATTCGTACTATACGAATGGGGATGAAGAAAATGCTAAATTGGCTACACTTGATTTATTAAAGAGTAAAAAAGATATAAAGTTTATATATGCATGTTCTACAGATATTGCCATAGGTGTTTCTAAAGCCTTAGAAAGTTTAGGACTAAAAGATAAAATTCTTGTAAATGGATGGGGAGGAGGATCTAAAGAGTTAAATATGTTAAATAATAAAGAACTTGATGTAACGGTAATGAGAATAAATGATGATGCGGGAATAATAATGGCTGATATTATTAAAGGTGTTATTTTAAAAGAGAAAGTACCAAAAATATTTAGTGGTCAAATAAAACTAATTGATAAGAATACAGCTAACGATTATATTGAACAATTAAAGCAAAAATCATTTAGGTATAGTGATGAAAAAAACCAATAATCTTTTAAAATTTAATATATACTTTATTATAACTTTCTTTATAGTTATATCTTTGTTATTATATTTTCTTAATCAAAATGTATCATATTTAAATAAGAGGGGACAAGAGGATAGATTTCATACAAAAATAAATGCAACACAAATAATATTTGAACATATAGAATATAGATTAAAAAGTAATCTAGATAAATTTAAAAACTCCATAAAATTAATAAATCTAATCAAAGAAAATAAAATAACAGAGGCTACAAACTTGATACTTCAAGATATTGATCCATTAGTAGATATGGCATCTATATATAGAAAGAATGAAGTTGACATAGTAAAAAACAGTAGTACAAATGAACTTTTTGAACATATACAAAATGATGCTAAAAAGTTTAAGAAAGGTTTTTTTACATTTAAAGTAAAAAATAAAAATTACTATATGATGAGGTCAAATATAAAAATTGTTGATTCTAAATTAGGAAAAGTTATTGGTAAATTGTGTTTTTCAATAGTATTAAATGATAATCATCTT
>CBFDEF010000145.1:0-2921 GCA_965603755.1 uncultured Arcobacteraceae bacterium | reverse complement strand
CCAGATTGTTACTAATTTAATTTTAAGAATTGTACATTAATACTCTTAAGAGTTATACATATAAACTTTCTTCAACATAATGAAATAACTACCTTATATTATTAGATAATCAAATGTTTCTATAACCTAATTATCTCAGTTGTTAAATTAAGATATTTTTTAATATATATAACTATTTCATTTAAGTATAATACTATAAATAAAGATAAGGGGTATTTATGAATAAAATAGTTGTAGCTCACTCTCCAGATGCTGATGACATTTTTATGTATTATGCTATCAAATTGGGATGGGTAACATTAGAAGATACTAGTTTTGATAATCTTGCTCTTGATATTGAAACATTAAATCAGGCAACATTAAGAGGTGAATATGATATATGTGCAATTAGTTTTGCTCTATATCCATTTGTAAAAAAAGATTTTGCTCTTTTAAAAACAGCTGTTAGTTTTGGTGATGGTTATGGACCAAAGATTGTTAAATTAAAAGACAAAAAATTAAAGAAAAACTTTAAAGTAGCACTTAGTGGTAAATATACGACAAATGCTCTTTTATTTAAAATAAAATATCCTGATGCAAAAATTACATATATGAATTTTTTAGATATTGAGCAAGCTGTTCTAGATGGTGTTGTTGATGCAGGTGTACTAATACATGAATCAATTTTAACTTATAATGATAAATTAGAAGTAGAAAAAGAGTTATGGGATATTTGGCAAGAACTTGCAGGCAAAGAGTTGCCACTTCCTCTTGGTGGAATGTGTCTAAGAAGATCTATTCCATTAAATAAAGCAATTGATTATGAAAATACATTGATAAAGGCTGTAAAAGTCGCAAATAGTAATAAATTACTTTTATCAAAAATGTTATTGGAGCGTGATTTAATTAGAGTTGACTATGATACTTTACAAACATATTTAGGACTTTATGCAAATGATGATTCTATTGAATTAAGTCCTCTACAATATAAAGCTTTAGATAAACTATATTCCTTAGGCTTTGAGCAT
This sequence comes from uncultured Arcobacteraceae bacterium, assembly GCA_965603755.1. Lineage (GTDB taxonomy): Bacteria > Campylobacterota > Campylobacteria > Campylobacterales > Arcobacteraceae > JAIOSF01. The sequence continues at coordinate 1,914 of CBFDEF010000145.1, read as the reverse complement.
GGCTTCTACGATCAACTTATTAAATCAGAAGATTATCTTATCCCATCCGAATATAAAGAGTTAAGAGATAGCTAGATGTTTAAAATTATAGATTTTAAAAAATTCTCATCTATTAATATTGGTGGCATTCATAAAGTAAAAGTTATAGATGAGATTGAGAACTATAAAAATTATCATATAATAGGTAGAGGAAATAATATTCTTTTATCAAATACACCTCCACCCTTAGCTGTATTAGGAGATAAATTTGATTATATTATTCAAAAAGGTGATAAATTAGTAGTAGGTTCTGCAACATCAAGTGGAAAACTTTTAACTTATTGTAAAAAACATGATATAGCAAATTTTGAATTTTTAGCAAAACTACCTGGAAATATTGGTGGTTTAACTAAAATGAATGCAGGTCTTAAACAATGGGAAATATTTAATTTAATAAATTGTATAAAAACCCAAGAGGGTATCATCTTAAAAGAAAATATTGATTATTCATATAGAGAAACAAATATAGATGGCATTATTTATGAAGTTACTTTTAACATTGAAAAAGGTTATAGTAAGGAAAACCAAAAAAAATTTACGCAAATGAGAGATAATCAACCAAATTTACCAAGTGCAGGAAGTTGTTTTAAAAACCCAAAAGGATACAGTGCAGGTTATCTAATAGAACAAGTGAACCTAAAAGGATACACTATTGGAGGAATGTCATTTAGCTCACTTCATGCTAACTTTTTAGTAAATATTGGTATTGGTACTTTTGATGAGGCTATTAAACTTATTAAATTAGCCCAAGATAGAGTAAAAAATAAATTTAATATAGAATTAGAATTAGAGGTAATTATATTATGAATCAACAATTTAAATCAAAAGAAGAGATATATCAGTGGTGTACAGATCATTTAATAGAAAACTTTACAATTAATGATGATTTAACCGTTGATGTTAATGATAATGTTATACTTTATTTATGTCAAATGGATGAGTTACCGGTACAATTTGGATACGTAAAAGGTGATTTTTTATTAGGACAAAACCATCTTAAAACACTTGAAGGGGTACCTCATAGTGTAGGTGGTGATTTTATATGTGGTGGTAATGATATAAGAGATTTAGATTATTTTCCAAAAAACATAGATTCTAGAATTATTTTACTAAATAATCCACTAGTATCATATACCTCACCTTTAGAGCATGCCAATAATATAATTTGGATATCAAAACCTATTCCAGGATTAAGTTATTTAGAAATTGATGAACAGGGTTATTATAAATACAATGTAGATGATTATCTAATATGGAATGAAGGAACAAAAGATTTTTTTCAAAAACATGATTATATTATTTAGTATAAATAAATAACTATACAAAAGATCTGCAAAATGATGTCTGGATACGAGCTTTTGGGAAATTAATTTATAATATAGTTACTTATACCATTACAAATGGCTAATTCACACCTAAAGTACAACACTCAGAAAGGACAGATAGCATTGCTAATTGATATACAATCATAGCTAAATATCTGACAAGATAAATTTAAAACTAGACATAAAAAACTAACTAATAAACTCAAATTAAAAATAGGAAAAATGTTAAGAGAAGGCTATTCTACAATACAATTAGCTGGTAGGTCAAAAATAAAATATCATTATCATCTAAAACTATCTATACCAATCAAAGACCCAAGATAGTAGAATCTAAAACTAAACTTGATGACTTTGAAGTATATACAATTATTGATAAAGACCACAAGGTTGCTATTGTTACTTTAGTTGATGGGATAGTAAATATGCACTTATAAAAATTGTAGAGCCTAAAAGAGCAGATGTAGTTACTAAAGCTATAATAGATCTTCTTATCCTATTAAATACCTAATTACATACAATAACAGCAGACAATGGTAATGAGTTCTCTTAT
>CBFDEF010000144.1:0-3023 GCA_965603755.1 uncultured Arcobacteraceae bacterium | reverse complement strand
TGCCCAAGTCTCTTTTGGATCCCAGCCCCAGTATCTACCCCAAGACTCATTTGCCCAAACTCCGCCAATAAAGTTACCAATAACTAGCGCAGCAAGACCTATAATAAGAGCAGCTTCATTTATAGCAGTTATTTGTCTAATTGAATCATCAATATGTGGTTTCTTTGGACTTCTAAATATAAACAGTAAAAGTGACATAAATCCAAGCATAGCACCAATAGCTAAAAATCCATAAGAACCAGTAATAATAGATACATGGATAGTTAACCAGTATGACTTAAGAACTGGAACAAGATTTGTTATTTGAGGGTCAATACCTGTTAAATGAGCAGTAAACATAAAAATACCAGCCATAACAACAGTTGCACTTAATGCCATAAGTGATTTTCTAAAGAATACAACTCCTGCAAACATTGCAGACCAAGCTATATAAACTAAAGACTCATAGGTATCACTCCAAGGTGCATGACCACTTACATACCATCTATGACCCATTCCAAAAGTGTGTAGTGCAAATAAAACTGCTAATATAACAAAAAATGCTGTATTTACTTTAGAAGAGTGCCAATTTTTATTAAATACTGTTAAAAATGAAACTATAAACAATATAAGACCAACAATAATATATGCAATAGTTAGTTTTGAAAATATATTTATTTTATTAAATAGTATCTCACTATCTATAACACTTTGTGAAGGTATAATATCTTTTCCTATTTTTTGTTGATATTGAGATATTAAACCTATATATTTATTTGCTTCATCATATTTTGCATCAACAACAGAATCAATAAATCCTCTTACCATCATTTTAATAATATTATTATCTTTTTCATGAAACTCATTCATTGCATCAATTGGGTTATACCATTTATTATTTGTATTGTGTCCATGATTGTCATTTGGTCTAGGGAATATTTTAAATAAGTTTCCATAGTAAACCATATATGCAATATTTAATCTCTCATCAAGTTTGATAATATCTTTTTCAAATGTTCCTCTTTGATTTGGGTTCATTGCATTTACTTTTGTAATCAATTCTTTTAATCTATATTTACCTTCGCTTGTAAACATCTCAGTAAAAGCAACATGAGTTCTTGCTTTTTCTAAACCTAACTCTTTTTTTAATTTAGGTGTTTTTATTTTTAACATTTTTATACTTTGCCAAATCTCTGGACGACTTAACATACCCAATACTACTTGATTTGCATCCATTCCCATAAAACTACTTTTTCTTGTTAGTTTATTTAAAATTTCGTGGTTTAAGGAATCTACTGGTTTCATTCTTCCCATATTTGATTGAGTAACTAAATGACTAAACTGGTTTGCAGTCTCTTTAGAATCATTTTTATAGTTCTCAAGATATGTAAGAGAATCATTCTTTTGTAAGTCTAAAGCTGTGTTTTGAGAAGCAGTTAAATCTGTATTTAAAAAAGTAAATAAAATAGCAATTATTGCGATACTATTAAATTGTTTAGTATATTGTATTAGCTTTGCAAATCTTGATTTTTTATCAAACATATTCATTATAAGTCCTAAAGTTAGTAAAAAGTATCCTATATATGTAGGAATCGTCCCTGGGTCATTATTTACTGAAAGTACTGTTCCTGTTTCATCTGGATCATAAGAACTTTGAAAAAATTGATAACCACCATATTTTAGTGTTGAATTCATAAATATTCTATAATCATATTTTACATCATTTTGTTTATCTATAACAGTAACTTCACTAGCGTATGAAGATGGAGACATACTTCCAGGGTATCTATCTAATTGAAAGTCATTTAGTTTTATAGCAAATGGTACAGTTAATTTCTTTGATCCATATGATAGATAAACAGTTGTGTTATTTTTAAATTTTAAATCTCTCGTAATTCCAGGAGCGCCTCTTTGACCAACTAGTTTTGTAACTTGTGATTCATCATCTATTGTTACTTTAGTTCCAATAAGATTCATAGTAGCAGCACCTTTTTTTGCAAAAGTGTATTTATCTAAAGATAAATTTAGATTCTTATTATCAAACTCTACATCATAGTTAAATCTGTTATCACCAATTGCACTAAACTCTTTTTGAAACTCTGCATAGTATTTTTTTCCATTATGATCAATAGTTACTTGAAAATATGGTTCGAGAGATATCATATCACTTTGTGTTTGACCCTCTTTAATATGCATAATACCTTCATATCCAACATATCTAGTCATAGCAGCACCTATTAGCATAACTACAAATGAAAGATGAAAGATAAACTTAGCTTTTTGTCTCCACATTTTACGATTGTACATAATACCAATTAGGTTAACTATTGATAAAGTTAACACGATTTCATACCATAAATGATTGTAAACAAGAACTCTTGCAGTAGAAGTACCATAATCATTCTCAATAAAAGTGGCAATAGCAGCGCCCGCACCTAGGAGCACAAATAGTAATATTAACAACTTTGTTGAGAATAATATGTCAGTAATTTTTTTAATCATAATAAATTATATCCTTGTATAAAAATAATCAAAAATTATATCTAAACTATCTATTATTTTTAATTGTTTTTACCTAATTAATTAAAGAATAAAAGGAGGAATAAAGTTTGTTACTTTATTGTACTAGCTTCTTATAAATGAGTTAATGAAGATATATGTAAATCTAAATAAAAATCTTTTTTTGTTCCTATATATCTATAAAAGTCCATATTCTTAATAGTTATAATTTTTTTAAAATCTTTTTTATCATTAAACTTTTCAAGATGAAGATGTGTATTGATAAATTTATCTTGATAGTTTTCTAAAGTTGGGTAGATAAAGTTTTCTGTAACAATACCATCAACTACTATATCAGTACCTAGTTCATTGTTAACAGCAGGACAAGAGTCATCTATATAAACTTTGTTATCAAGATTTGGACTAAGTGGATAAGCTCTACATATTGAGGGTCGTTCATCATATATAGTACATTGATGGTTTCTTATATAAGGGCAAAATCCACTACCATTAGTAAAAAGAATATTTGCTTTTAAGTAGCCCAT
>CBFDEF010000143.1:0-3117 GCA_965603755.1 uncultured Arcobacteraceae bacterium | reverse complement strand
ATGCTTTAGATTTAGTTTTAAAAGATAAAGTTTTTGTTTATGGTAATAAGACGGTAATCTTATAATGTTTAATATAGTTTTACTAGAACCCCGAATGCCAGGAAATGTTGGAACAATAGGACGGCTTGCTTATGCCACTGGATCTGTGCTTCATCTAATTAAACCTTATGGTTTTGGGGAGATAAACGAAAAGCAGGTTCGTCGTGCTGGACTTGACTATTGGGAATTTTTAGATGTTCGAGAGTATGAAAATATTGAAGAATTTGTAGAAAAAAATAAAGACGCAAGATCTTTTTATGCAACTACAAAAACAACAACACCATATTTTGATGCTAACTATAAAGCAGGGGATTATTTCTTTTTTGGTAGAGAAGATGCAGGACTTCCTGAAGAATTACTTGAGAATAATAAAGAATCATGCGTAAACATACCAATGACAAATGAAGCTAGAAGTTTAAATATAGCTAATAGTGTTTCCGTTATTGTTTATGATGCAATTCGTCAAAATCATGCTCAATTTAAAGAGCTTTAAATCTTATAATGATAAAAATACTACTACTAGAGGATGATGAACTTTTTAGTCTATCCCTTATAGATTATTTAGAGGAGTTTGAGGAGTTTGAAATAACTCATGCAAGTAGAGCTAATGAATTTTTGGATTTTTCATACTCAAATAGATACAACTTATATCTTTTAGATATAAATGTACCAGATATAAATGGTTTAGATTTACTAAAAGAGTTGCGTCAAAGTGATGATAACACCCCAACAATATTTTTAACATCATATAAAGATAAAGAGACATTAAAAAGTGGATTTTTAAATGGTGCTGATGATTTTTTAACAAAACCTTTTGATATGGATGAGTTGATTTTACGAATTAACTCTTTAATGAAAAGAACAAATATTCAAAATATTGTTTCTATAGATAATTGTGAATTTAACTTTGATACAAAAACTGTAAAAAAAGATGCCCAAGAGATAAAATTTGGACTTAAAGCATTAGAACTGTTTGAGCTTTTTTATCTTCATAATAACTCAATAGTATCAAAAGATATGATTATAAATAAACTTTGGAATACAGATGAACAGTTTAGTGATGGATCGATAAGAGTTTATGTAAATAATATAAAAAAACTTTTTGATGATGAAAATAGTTTTAAAATAACAAGTATCAAAAATATTGGTTATAAAATAGAATATTAGTGAATATGAATACAAAATACAGAGACTTTCAAATATCAAATATAATTGTTGTAGTTTTTTCTATATTAATAGTTTTGGTTGTAAATAGTTTTTTAATAGAAGAGTTTGGATTTACAAAAGATAATTTTGTTTTAATTACTATTTTTTTATTAGTTATAGGGGCAATTTTATATCATTTTTTAAGTAAACAACTTTTAGAGTCTTTGTTTAAAAGTGATGAATCTATCCAAAATCATATCAAAGAGACACTACACGAACTAAATACACCAGTTGCAACCATACAGATGAATACAAAGATTCTTCAAAAAAAAGAACAAAATGAAAAAAATATAGCAAGATTAGATCGTATTGAACAATCTTGTGAAAATCTACTAAATCTATATAATCAAATGGAATACAATATAAAAGAACAAATTGATAAAGTAAACAGTGAAGAGTTTCTAATAGACGATATTGTTTTAAAAAGTATAAATAAATTTGAAGATATTAAAAAAAATATCACTATAGAATATAACACCACAACACTACTTATAAATACAGATAAAAATGGATTTGAAAAGGTGATTGACAATCTTCTCTCAAATGCAATAAAATACAATAAACCAAATGGAAATATAACAATAAGCCTAGAAAATAACATCTTAAAAATAGAAGATACAGGTATAGGGATAGATACTAAAAGTTTATTTCACATATTTGATAAGTACTACCAAGAAAATAGTTTAAATGATGGTGTAGGACTAGGATTAAATATGGTTAAGTCATATTGTGATAAGTATAAAATAGATATAAAAATAGATTCTACACTTGAAGTAGGGAGTGTATTTTATTTGGATTTGAAATATTTAATAGAAGATAAAAAGGGATAATAGTTGGCAATAAAACAAATAGAATATAACAATAACAACTTTTCAATAAACTATGACATAATAAACAATGAAAAAGAAAAAATCATAGTATTTCTTCATGGTTGGGGAAGTAATAAAGAGGTTATGAAACAAGCATTTGAAAAAAAACTAAAAGAGTTTAAACATATCTATATAGATATGCCAGGATTTGGAAAAAGTGAAAATTGTTATATATTAACTACAATAGACTATGCAAATATTATGAAGATATTTTTAGAAAATATTGGTATAAATCCAAATGAAGTGACAATAGCAGGTCACTCTTTTGGTGGTAAAGTAGCAACTACACTTATGCCAAAGTTATTGGTACTTTTAAGTAGTGCAGGGATTTTAGAGACAAAATCACCTAAAACACTTTTAACAATAAGAATGGCAAAGATTTTTAATAGATTTGGACTTGCTAAAGTTACAAAGATGTTAAGAAGTGCTGATGTAGATAATATGTCTCAACATATGTATGAAACATTTAAAAATGTTGTAGATGAAGATTTTATTGAGTATTTTAAGGGATACTATAAAGAAGCTTTAATCTTTTGGGGAGAAAAAGATACTGCTACAACATTGGATTCTGGAAAAACAATACATAGTTTAATAAAAAATAGTCAATTTAAATCATACGATGGTGATCATTACTTTTTTGTAAAAAATAGTGATGATATTTGTGATATAATTATAAAAAATGTAAAATAGATTGGGAAAGTAAAAATGGAATATATAGATATAATAACGCATATATTAGTAGTGATGAGTTTAGGGTGGTATATGATTACCAACTTACAGTGGTATAATTATAAAATTCAAAGAGTTATTTTAAAGCACCATAAACAGCAGTGGCATATAGTATATTTTGCAACACCATTTGTACTTTATTATGTTTTACCATCATTATATTTTTATCTATATTTTTATCTGCTTTTTCTTACAAGTTTTTTCTTTTGGAATAAAAATTTAGATAAATCACTTGTGATAACATCAAGGGTAAAAAGGTTTTTAACAATATTGT
>CBFDEF010000142.1:0-3136 GCA_965603755.1 uncultured Arcobacteraceae bacterium | reverse complement strand
CAACATCGGGGTAAAAAGTTAGCTAGAAAGCTACTTACAAAAATAATAGAATATATTAAAAATAATTTTAAAAATATTGATAAAATTACACTTCAACCATTGCCATTAGATTCTACAGGTTTATCATTAAACGATTTAATTACTTTTTATAAGAAATTTAAATTTAATAAATCAACTAACACATCAAGATCTAATCCAAACATGTTAGTTAAATATTTATAAAATAATATTTTCTTTGGTTACAACAATACCATCTTTATCCGCATATAAATACTCCCCAACTCTAAACTCAACTTCTGCAAAGTTAAGTGTAGTATTGTGTTGAGCATCAGCTTTTTTTTGACTTTTAAAAGGATATGTACCTACTGCCCAAAGTCCCACAGGAATTTGAGTAGTTTGATGAGTATCTCTTACATAACCGTTTATAATAATTCCTGCCCAACCATTATGGTATGCATAACCCATAAGTGTTTCACCTACAACTGCACAATAGTTTCCAACAACATCAACAACACAAATCTTTCCATCACCTCTATTATCTCTTAAAAGTTCAACTAAAGCTTTGTTATCTTCAAAAAGTTTGATTGTAGTTATCTCTCCATGACACATAGAAACTCCACCATAAGATTTAAAGTTTGGTGCTGCTACTTGAACATCATTTGGATGTTTATCGCATATGTCTGCTGTATAAGATTTCATTTTTTTCCTTGATAATTCTATTTATAATATTTTTAAAATTGTATCCAAAACCTGCTTTTAAATCTTCAAAAATAAGATTTAATATGATTTTAGATATAATCGCGACAATATTTATAGAAAAGTATTATAGAAAGGTGTTTGACAAGTGAAAATTGTAACAGGCGTAGTTGGTAATGATATACATGTAGTTGCCAACAGACTGATTGATATATCTTTACAAAGTAGAGGGTTTGAAGTATTTAATTTAGGTGTTAATACTTACCTTGAAGAGTTTATTGATGCAGTTATTGAAACAGATGCAAAGGTTCTTCTTGTATCATCATTAAATGGTGAAGCAGAAGGGTGGTGTAGAGAACTACACAAATATAAAAATCATGATAGTTTAAAAGATGTTGTTTTTATAATAGGTGGAAACCTTAGTGTTGGAGAGGGGGACGAGAGTTTAATTGTCCCTAAATTTAAAGAGTATGGATTTGATTTAGTATTTCATCAGATAGATTTAATGGAAGGATTAGAGAGAATTGATAATTATGTAAAAGATAGGTTTAAATTATGAGTTTACTTCAAAGAGATAGAGAACTAATAGTTGCAAATGAATTTTGTAAAGAGTTTGATTTTGCTGAGACACAAGAGTTTGTTAAAAATGCAAGTAAAAATCTTTTTATATCACATAAGTTTAAAACAAATAAAGGTAAAACTCTAGTTCAACCTCGTGGAGGATTTCCAACTTACGATAAGATGTTCGAACTTTATAATGAGTTTGCTAATGTAGGCGTAGATGTATTCCCTATGACAATTGATAGTAATACTAGACTAAATGATTATGCTAGTGCTAAAAAGATGTTAGAACTTTCACAAAAAGAAAATAAAGACTTTCTAAATGGCTATCCTTTAGTAAATCATGGATATAAAAAAACCCGGAAGATGATTACTGCTTTTGATACGCCAATTAGTTTAAGACATGGAACACCAGATGCTAGACTACTAGTAGATATGGCAATAGCTTCAGGAGCTTTTGAGATAGAAGGTGGTCCAATAACTTATATCCTACCATACTCTAAAAACTTTCCACAAGATAAAGCATTTTTATATTGGAAACATGTTGAGAGAGTAACTGCTCAATACTCTAAACTAAATGAACCAATAAATAGAGAATCATTTGGTCCATTAACTGCTACACTTGTACCGCCTGTTATTACTATTGTTATACAAATCGCAGAGATGTTATTATCTTTAGAGGAGGGTGTAAAATCATTCTCAGTTAGTTTTGCTCAAACTGGTAGTTTAAATCAAGATTTAGTTATGGGTAAAGTTATAAGAAAATCTGCAAAAAAATATGCTGAACAAATTGGTTGTGGTGATGCCACAATAAATTTAGTATATCATCAATGGATGGGAGCGTTCCCTAGAGATAAATTTAAATCAGATAGTTTAATCGATATGGGTGCAATGATTGCTGGTATGGTTGGTGCTGATAAAATTATCACTAAAACTAGAGCAGAAGCATTTGGAATCCCTACAAAAGAGGACAATGGACAAGCTGTTAAAAATGTAAAATATATTTTAGAGAGCTTAAGAGGAGTACCTTCTTTTGTAGATGAAGAGGAGGAGGAAAACCTTACTCGACAAGTTGATGAACTTTTTGAAGCAATATTCAATGATAAAGCAGATACTTTGTGGAGAAAGATTTTTAACTCTATTAAAAATGGTATTATTGATGTACCATTCTCACCTCATGTTATAAACAACAATGAACTTATAACAGTAAGAGATGATGCAAGTAATATAAGAATTTATAAAAAAGGTAAACTACCTATAAGTGAAAAAAGTTTTAAATATGAGCAATCAAAACTAAACCTAGGTAAAAATCCAAACTCTGTTGTAAATCAGATTATAAAAGATATTGGGGTGATGCTATGAGTAAAGTATTAGTAGATATAGGTAGTACATATTTTAAGGTAGCTACAAATAAAAAAATTCAACACCATTTTAGAAACTTTGATATATCTATTTATGATGATTTAACTTCTAAATGTGGTGATATTTTAAATAGCCATACAAAAGATGATATTTGCATTTGTAGTTCTGCAAATGGTGGACTTAGTACTCTTGTTGTTGGTATAACACAATCTTTTAGTTTAAAGTATGCATCAAATATAGCTTATAACTCTGGAATAAATATTATAGAGACAATTGTATATGATAAAATAGAAAGTTATACTAAACCTACAGATGAGATAGATGTTGTTATTATTGTGGGTGGTATTGATAGTAATAAAAATGTTTTTGATAAAAAACTTATTGATTATTTAGAGTCTATAACTTATCAAAATATTGTTTATGTAGGAAGTAGTTCTGCTACAGAGTTTTTAACAACATATATTCAAAACCTTGTAGTTTTACCAAATATTATTGATGATAAACTAAAGATGTATGA
>CBFDEF010000141.1:0-3147 GCA_965603755.1 uncultured Arcobacteraceae bacterium | reverse complement strand
CAATATTATGGGTTAAACTAAATATTGTTTTTTTACTATCACCTTTTACAAAATTCCTAAAGTCATCAATAGTTTTTGATAAGTATTGGGCATTAGTATTTATAACTCCACAAGTTTTCATAAACTGTTCATCTGTTAATGTACCATATTCTTTTTGTAATAACATACCTGTTGATGCTGTTGATATTACAGATAATGGTTGTCTCCATTGATGGGCAATATTTCCTATCATCTCTCCCATGGAAGCCATTTTTGATTGTTCATTTAAGAACTCTTCTTGTTTTTTATTTTCTAAGTTTTTCTTTTTTATAGATTGTTTATAATTATAAAATCTTTTATTAATATCTTTTGAAAATATCAAAAGTGTCCAAATTAATATTATAGTCAATGTAGTACTTATAGCAATAATTTTTATTATTGTTAATTTTATTTTATTTTGAAAATCTTCCTCTATCTTTATTAGCTTATTATCTAAAACGCTACTATAAGTACCTGCACCTATTTGCCATTTCCATTGTTTAATACTACTTACATAAGATATTTTTTTTGCAGGTAGTCCAGTTGTTGGCATCACTGTACCAATATATTCAATAAAGCCTTCCCCTTTTTTTGCAACATCTATTATATCTTTAATTATAAATTTACCATTTTTATCTTGTACTTTAAGTCTATATTGACCTATATTTTTTTCTTTTACATGTACTAAACATAAACCGTCAAATTGATGCATAAAAATGTATCCATTTTTACCATATCTTATTTTTTGAATTTCATTGATTAAATCTTTCTTGATAGTATCTTCAAAGTCTTTTAAATATTCACCAGTACCTATAAACCAATTTAATGGCTCAAGTTGCTTAACAAAACCAATCTTTTTATACATTTGAGTATTGTCATTTGGTTTATACCAATACCAATTAAGAAATCCCTCTTTATCTTTAGTACTTATTTTTGATAGTTCACGAATTGTATATAAGCCTTTTTTATCTTTAAGATTCCAAAGGTTAGTCCCCTCAACTTTTGGAAGAGGCGGTAGAAGTACATTGTCTCCATCATTTGTATATATAAAAAAATATCCTCTGCCATTATTAAATCTTATCTCTCTAATAGCATCTTTTATCATTTTTTTAATCTCTGGTTTACTTTTACCAATATTTTGTTTATATATATTCATTGCTACATTATGCGCAACAATTGTTTTCTCTTTTAGTAATTTTTTTAAATCATCTTCAGATTTACTTTTTTGATAATTAATCTGTCTAACTACCCTTAAAACTTCATTTTTAATTATTGATTTTTGATTAGTAATAAAATTTTCTTTTATATTTCTAAGATTTTCTTGATGTTGTTGTATGTTTTCGCTAAGTATTACATAAGTGATTATAATTGAAAATACTATTATCATCAAGATTGGTACAATTTTGATTAATTGTATAAGTTTTTTTTCTTCTTTATCTAAGTTGTTCATGAAAACCCTGTAGTTTTATTTTATAATGGATTATATCAAACAATCTCTTACATAGTTAAATATTATTAAGGTAGGGTTATCACAAACTCAGCACCTGAGTATTCCTTATTCTCATATGTATAAGTTTCATTATTGGCTTCTATAGTTCCTTTAAATCCATCAACTATTAAATTATATGTCATATGAAGTCCAAGACCTGTCCCTTGTGATTTATGTTTAGTTGTAAAATATGGTTCAAATATTTTAGGTAAAATATCTTCTGGAATACCACCTGCATTGTCTTTGATTTTTATTACAGCTTTATTATTTTGAACAGAGGTTGAAATAAATATATATTTTTCTTTAATCTCTTTTTCTAGTAATATATCTTTTGCATTATTGAAAATATTAATTAAACATTGACCTAACTCATTCTCATAACCATCAACTTCTATATCATCTTGTAGATTTAGTATTATTTTAATATTGTTACTTTTAATGCTACCGTTAACTAAATTTAAAAAACTCTCAATTGCATCTTTTAATTTAAATATACTTTTAGTACGGTCACCTTTTATAAAGCTTCTAAAATCATCAATTGTTTTAGATAAATATTGTGCATTATCATTAATTGATTCACACAACTCATTCAGTTTTTCATCCGTAAGAGAATCATACTCTTTTTGTATCTGTATACCTGTAGCTGCCGTTGATATAACAGATAATGGTTGTCTCCATTGATGAGCAATATTCCCAATCATCTCTCCAATACTTGCCATTCTTTCTGAATTAAGTAATTTTATATGTTGATCTTCAAAATCTTTTTTATTGGTAATATCGTATCTAATTGCTATATATCCTTTTTTATTACCATTTTTATCATAATCTGGAGATATAGTTGCAATAACCCAATAGTAACCACCATCTTTTTTTAAGTTTTTAACTTCACCTTCCCATGTTTTACCTGATTGAATTGTATCCCACATATTTTTAAATGATGATGACAACATATCTGGATGTCTAATTAGATTGTGCGGTTTTCCAATTAACTCATTTCTTGAATAACCAGATATATTACAAAAAGCATCACTTACATCTGTGATAATACCTTTTATGTTTGTTTTTGAGAAAATTACATGTTTACTAATCATATCCATAGTTTTTTGTAATTCTAATGATAGATTACTATTTATTTTAAGTTGACTTTTTAATTTTAAAAAAATAGATAATAAAATAATAATAGTAAATAAGAATCCTATTATCATTAAATTTTTATAAAAATCAGTATTTTGAATTTTTTCATTTATAAATTTTTCATATTCTTTTACAGCATTATCTAATTGGATTAAAATATCATCTGAACTATCTCTTGCAGCTAAAATATATTTTTTCTCATTTGTTTCAATTAAATTATAAAAATTTGAAAGATAGATTTTTAAATTTTTATCAAGCTTTTGTTTAAAATAGATAGATTCTAATTCTGGTGTAAATATTTTTGTTTTTAAATACTGATGAGCTTCTTGCATAAGATCTAAATTATCTTCAATCTCTTTTTTTAACTCGGGTGTTTTTTTATTATAGTATGCACTTGCTAATACAAATAGTCTTTGAGAAAGCATCCTTTGTTTTCCGCTTACATTAAGAATCTTAGCATATTCATTTTTTGGTTCTTGGTAATTAAATAGTACTAAAAAAATTAG
>CBFDEF010000140.1:0-3154 GCA_965603755.1 uncultured Arcobacteraceae bacterium | reverse complement strand
TTTTTTTGTATCAATTTTTTCTATAATAATCTCTTCATCTCCTCCAAAATCATCAACATCATCAAAAGCTTCGCTTTCATTAGTAAATCCATCATTTGAATATAAAGATGAGCTGAATAATAAAGATCCAACAATACAAAGTTTTATAATATCTTTAGACAATTTTATAGCCCTTTTTCTATTGTTCTTGTTGCAAACATCTCTTCTTTTAAATCTTGATTCATCTTTACATTACTTTGTATTAATACAGTTTTATGTAATGTTCTTTTACCTTGCTTTGTTGTCATAGTAGTAATTGTTGCTACATCTATACCCTCGATTTTTTCTATCTTTTTTACATCCATATATTTTACTCTATTTGCTTTTTTAAGATAAAACTTAGCACGAACTAACATATAGTTATCTTGTCTTACATAAGCCACTGATTTTGTATAACCTGTCTCATCAATTGTCTCTTGAGTTTTAGGAAGTGACTCTACAATCCACACTTTTACTTTTCCAGTTTTTCTTTTTATAACACTCTCTTTTAATATCTTAAAAGTATAATCACTAAGAACAGGTTCAGTCATATCAGAATAAGAAAAATCACTCCCCATAAAACTACTATCTTTATCGCTAGCAGGAATTCTTTTTGTTTTATTTAATGCAGGTAGATACAACCATTGGTCATCATCTTTTGCATCATCTTTATAATCAAATGTTAAAAAAGCTGTATTTTTAACATCACTAGGAGATAAAAAGAAAATAAGTTTTTTTTCATCTTCTCCATGGCACGAAGTAGAATCCGCTTCAGCGCAAATATCCTTAGAAAATGTCTTCATATCTCTTACTCTTTTATGACCATTTTTATCAATAAGCTGCATCTGCATATTTGTAATGATATTATCACCATCATCTCTAGCTTGAACTTTTTCCATAATATTCAATCCGCTTTGTCCAAATAATAAGCTTGCAGTAACACAAGTAGTAAGAACTATTCTTTTTATCATTATATATCCTAGTATTTTAAATTGTTTGTATAGTAATATAATATTATTAATATAGTGTTAATGAATAATGAATATAATTCATTATTAAAAAAGGTGGTTTAATTATGTGCGGTATATTAGGTATAAATTATGATTCTAAACAAGATTTTAAATATATCACTAATATTATGTCAAAAAGAGGTCCTGACAACACTTCAATAAAACAAATATCTAATAACTTCTTCGGACATACTAGACTGAGTATTGTTGATTTGGGATATGAAGCAAATCAGCCAATGATTTTTGATGATATTTTAATAGTTTTTAATGGTGAGATTTATAACTATGATGAACTTATCATATCTGAAAACTTGACTTGCAAAACTTCAAGTGATACAGAGGTTCTAATAAGACTTTATCAAAAATATGGGACTGAATTTTTACACCTTTTAAATGGTGCATTTAGTTTTTGTATCTATGATACCACAAAAGAGCGATACTTTTGTTCTCGTGATAGATATGGGAAAAAACCTTTTTATTATTACTTTAAAGATAATAAATTTATATTTTCTAGTATGATTAAACCTATTATTAAACTTTTAGGGTTTACACCAAAACTAAATAAAGTAGCTCTTTCTCAGTACCTACAGTTTTTTACTCCACTTACACCAAATACATTCTACACAGATATATTAAAACTTCCAAAAGCTAGTTATTTGATATATGAAAACAACACTCTAAGTATCAAAAAATATTATAAAATCAAAACATATAAAAAAATCCATGATGAAAAAACTGCTTTAAAAGATATAGAAGATATTTTATTTAATAGTGTGGAACAAAGACTTAAAAGTGATGTAGAGGTTGGCTCACTTTTAAGTGGTGGAATTGATAGTAGTCTTATAAGTTCAATATACTCAAAAATATCAAACCATAAAATAAATACTTTTAGTGTTGGATATAAAACTCATAAAAAATATAGTGAACTCCCCTATGCTGCAATTGTTGCAGATGATTTAAACAGTAACCATACAGCTTTGGAGATATCACAAAAGGATTTTATAGATTCTCTTGATGAAGTTTTAGAAGATTTAGAAGAACCACATGCAGACCCTGCTTCCATTCCACTATTTCATTTAACAAAAACTATTAAAAATCATGGGATAAAAACTGTTTTAAGTGGTGAGGGTAGTGATGAGATTTTTTTAGGTTATGATAACTATGCAAAGTTTTTAAAGTATTATAGTTTTTCAGATAGTTTATCAAATGGACAAAATCAATTTTTAAATGAGATAATATCCTCAATGGGTGGAAATAAAGAGGCAGAATACCTTAGGAGAGTTGTAAAAAAAGAGAATATTTACAATAGTTTTGGTGAAATTTATACCTATCCCCAAAGAAAAAAACTTTTAAATAAAGTTGCTAATTTTAAGTATGAAACTCCAAAAAAAGACCCTGTTGATTGGATGAGTTATATTGATTTAAATGTATGGTTGGGGGAAGCACTTTTAAGTAAAGTTGATAAAATGAGTATGGCAAACTCTGTAGAAACACGAAATCCATTTTTAGATTTTCGCCTTGTAGATTATGCTTTTAGTATAGATAGCAAACTTAAAGTTGGGGACACAAATAAATATCTTTTAAAAAAAGTAGCAACTAAATATATCCCTGATTCAATCATAAACAGAACAAAAAAAGGTTTCAATAGCCCTTTTAATGAATGGCTTTTTGATGAATACAACGACAAACTTTTAGAAGATATTTTAATAGTAAATAAAGAAACAAACTTATTTAATGAAACCTATGTCCACTACATCTATAATGAAGCAAAACACAATAGACTGAAACAACATTTTTATTCTTTATGGTTGTTTAATAAATGGTATTATAAAACTTATTTAAGTTAATTATTAACTATTATTATAATAAACATAACTTAACAATATGAATTAAGCATTATTTAATTTTGTCCCACTATACTTCCATAGTGTTCATACACTCTCCTTCAAAGACCAAAAGGCATAACATTTTGGTTTAAATGACTAGAAGCAACACACTTCTAGTTCATTATTATATACTATTATTAGGATTTAAAATGCAAAACGAACCATCAATGGATCAAATAGAAGATTACAACGGAAATGAATCAAAAGAGAAAAGAAATATTGTTAGATTAGTGATACTAT
>CBFDEF010000139.1:0-3241 GCA_965603755.1 uncultured Arcobacteraceae bacterium | reverse complement strand
AAAAACCCTTATAAAATATGCTCTTAGAGTGGTTTTATGAGGGTTTTTTATTTACTAAATAAATTATTATTAATTAAGTGTAGAATCTTCTATTATCATCTTTGCTGCATGAACAGTCTGTTTCTCTTTTGGTGGAATCTCCATATAATTTTTTGAATAAAGAGTAGATAGGTAGTGGTCACAATCATTAGGTACAAAAAACTCTATCCCTTCAAACTTCATCTTTTTTAGAGGAAATATTGCTTCATAGTCAAAAGCTCCAGCAACATCTGGCATCTGGGCTGCATATATTACACTTGAATCTTCTTTTTTATCCCAACCTAAGTGTAATTTTTCTAAACTATTTGCTATAAATAATCTAGTATCTATACGGTCAAAATTTTTAGCAGAAAAAAATCTACTTGCTGCTAGTGCATCCTGATAGAAAATGTGATTTTTCTCGGTTTTTTCTATACATAACATTGGAAATATATCTACAAATACACCTTGATGATAATCTACATCTTTTCCCTCTTCATGAAACTCAATAATTGTTGCTTTATTAGAACGGATTTTATTGTAATCAAATGGAAATGTTGGGTCAGTTTTTTTATTTTGTAAAAACATCCCATCTGCTAATTCATTTTGAGCAATTATTGTAAACTTATTATAATCTTCTACAGGCATAGAGATATCAATATCATCATCCCATGGAATAAAACCATCATGTCTAACAGCTCCCAATAAAGTTCCACTATCTAGCCAATATTTTAAATCATGTTTTTGACATATTTTATCAAATTCTATTAACATCTCTAGCATAACAGCTTGAGCTTTTTTTATCGTTTCAGTATCAATGTGCTTCATATAAACTAACTCTTTTTATAATAATCATGCAGTGCACCTATTAATACATCTGTATACTCTTTTGTCATATCTCCCATGTGAGAAACTCTAAAAATTGTATCTTTTAAATCTCCACCATTTGGACAAACCATCACTTTATATTTATCTTCTAAATCATTTACGATATCCATAGCACTCTTACCATCTGTTGGTGTTAGTGTAGTCATTGCATTTGGCATAAAAGGTGTAAACTCTTCTAATGGCAGATCTTTTATATTTTCTCTAAAATATTCAGATATTTCTCTTGCTTTTTCAATACTAGATTCAACTCCCCCATCTTTTTCTATTTGATTTAATCTAGCTTCTAATTGAAGCATAATAGTTACAGCAGGAGTATATGGTGTTTGACCTCTTTGTCCATTTTGTAAATAATCTTTGTAGTTAAAATATAGGTTATTTACATCTTGAACTTTATCTAATGCTTTAGGAGCCAAAATAACCATAGTTAGTCCTGGAGGTAAAGCTAAACCTTTTTGACTACTTGCAATTACAGCATCGATATTTTGTTTTTGCATATCAATAGGATCAGTTACAAACATACTAATAGAATCAACTATAAAAAGAAGCTCATTCTTTTTTGCATAATCGCCCATTGCATCTAAGTTGTATAGATGTCCAACACTTGTTTCGTGTGCATTTACAATTAGTGAAGAAAAATTCTCTTTTCGAGGAAAGTTTGCTTCGCAACCGCTATTCGCTACTTTTGGTGCAGATTTTTCAATATCGCTAAGGTCTGTATTTTCAACTTTAAAATCAAAATGTGGTACATTATGAACATCACAAATATCAACAAAACGAGCACCAAAACCACCACCATTTACAACTAGTGCATTATCATCTTGATTTAGCAAATTCATTACAACTGATTCCATACCTGCTGTTCCTGATGCTGTTAAAAATATTGCACGACTACCTTTTGGCGCATTAAGCATTTTTAACATTAGCTCTTCACATCTAAAAGTAACATCAGAAAATTCACTATTTCTAAAGTATGGTGTCTGCATAGCACCAATGTCTAAAATCTCTTGTGACATCTTTACGGGTCCTGGTGTAAATATATAGTAGTCTTCGTATATCATCTATTTTTTCCTATTTTTTTCATTGTAGTTAAGTAAAACATTGTTTATTCTAACCATATCTAAAGGTGTTAGCATCTTTGATTTTTCCTTACCTCTTTGAATTAAAGAGCCAAACTCTGCAATCATATATCGTAAACCACAACCCTCAAATTCGTATTTAAATGTATAATTCTTTGATGTATCTTCAAATCGAACATGAAACTCTTTTGTTAGCCACCAAGGTGCAGGAATATAGATATATCCATTTGTTCCTGATATAGTAGCAGATCCTTCAGATTTTACACCTGTTGCTACTGTTGATATTCCTATAGTTTCATTTTTGTGTCTTGTTATGATGTTATTATTTATATCATAGCCATTCTCTTTTTGATCAAAAAATGAGATACTTTTAGCCTTACCCAAAACTTTATTTACTAATAAAGCAGGATAGCTAGATAGTAGATTTGTTGCACCTTGAGCCAGAAATGATTCAGGATATTTTTTCTCTCTATATAAACTAGTTCGTGTAGCACAAACCTCTTTTATATCACCTATTGGATTGTTTTTAAGCTCTTTTAGTAGTTTATTAAATGCTGGTAAAAATGCAGTTTTTAGTGCAGTTAGAAGAACTTTTTTCTCTTTTTTTGCCAAAGATAAAAGCTCTTTTAATTCATCTTTTTTCACAACAAGAGGATTTTCACACAAGACATGTTTTCCCGCTTTTAAAGCTTTTTTTATCTGAAAATAGTGTTCATTTATTGATGAATCAATATAAACAGCTTTTATAGATGTGTCTAAAAACTCATCATAGTTGTCATGTCCATATTTAACTGTACTTTTTTTAGTAAACTTTTTAACTTCCTTATAATCATCACTATATATTCTAGTTATCTCAATATTTGCAACAAAGGCCGACTCATCAATAAATCTCTGTGTATCACGACTTAATCCTACCATACCTAGCTTAATAGTATCAAAGTTTTCTTCTCTAAGTTCGGTACTAGATATCCCCTTAGTTCGTGGTAGATATTCTACATGAGTATATTCATTTAAATAGTCAAATGCCCCTACCCAATCATCGCCAATAGCAAAAATATCTACAGCATATTTTTGCATATCTTCAGCTTTTTGACCCTTGTGCGTTTCAAGAATAACTTTATCAACAAAATCTAAAGCCTCTATTGCTTTAATTCTTTTTTTTGTATTTTGTGATACATTAAGCTTCCCTCTTGAGCGATCATAATTTTCATCTGTAACACCTACGATAAGGTAGTCTCCTAATGCTTTTGCTCTTTTTA
>CBFDEF010000138.1:0-3297 GCA_965603755.1 uncultured Arcobacteraceae bacterium | reverse complement strand
AAGAATATTTTTTTAATATTAATGTTTACAACATATCTATTTTCAGATAGTTTTAATGTAGAGGATAGGATGTTTAAATTTTCATTGCCAAATCAATTTGATAAAATGGAAACTGTTGATAAAACAATAACAACAATTATTGTTTCATTTGAAAAAGGTACAGGAGCTGATATAAATGAATATTTAGCATCTAAAGAGTTTGATTTCTTACAAAAGCATAATGCAACATTTATTGCAAATATATCAGAAATGCCAGCATTTGTAACAAAGATGTTTGCAATGCCAAAAATGCAATCTTATAAACATAGTATACTTTTAATATATAGTAAAGTAGATAAGCGTTTTTTACAAAAAGAGGGCAAGTCTACAGTTTATAGATTAAAAAATGGCGTGGTACAAAGTGTTACTTATGTTGACTCAGAGGAAGAGATAAATAATATCTTTAATTAAATATGAAGTTACCACAAACAAAATTAGTTGAAGTATTTGTAGATAGTAAAGAGTTAAATAATCTAAAAATAATTCATCTAAGCGATCTTCATATAGATAAAAAAATAAGAGATGATACTTTAATAGATTTGGTTAATGTTTGTGATAAAGAAGATTCGGAATTTGTGGTAATTACTGGAGATATAATTGATTGTAAAGTTAAATATATAAAAGATAAGTTAGCGATTTTAAATAATATAAAGAAGAAAGTTTATTATATAAGTGGAAATCATGACCTTTATTATGGGCTTGATGATTTAAAAAAAGAGCTAACAAATTTTTATTTTGTTGATAATCATAGAGAAACTATATATTTTAATGGAAATGATATACATATTGTGGGTTTAAGTGATAGATTTTCAAAGTTTTTTAAAAAAAAGAGAGATATTGATAAAGTAATAAACTATTTAAATGAGTCCACTTCAACAATATTTTTAGCACATCAGCCAAAAGATTATAAAATAGCTGTAAATACACAAACACCCTTATTTTTATGTGGACATACACATGGCGGTCAGATTTTCCCTTTTCATTTTTTAGTAAGATTAGTTCAGCCATTTTTAGCAGGATTAAGTTATAAAGAAAAAACAGCGATATATGTAAATCGTGGTTTAGGGACATGGGGAATTAACTTTAGATTTAAAGCACCAGCAGAGCTAACCATACTAAAATTAACAACAAAAAGTGTAAAATAGACAAAAGGTAGTGTATGAAAATTTTAATTATTGAAGATGATGAAAAAATAGTCAAATTCTTAAAAAAAGGTTTAAAAGAGGAAAACTATATTGTTGATTCTTCTCTTAATGGGGAAGATGGTATATATTTAGCAACAACTAATAATTATGATTTAATATTATTAGATATTATGCTCCCTATCAAAGATGGTATAGAGGTTTGTAAAACATTAAGAAACTCTTCTATTTTTACCCCTATAATTATGTTAACTGCTAAAGATACTACAGAAGATAAAATTACTGGATTAGATATAGGTGCAAATGACTATTTGTCAAAACCTTTCTCCTTTAGTGAACTACTTGCAAGAATTAGAGTACAACTAAGAACAATAGATACAAAAGAATCAAAATTAATTGTAGGTGATTTGGAATTAGATCTATTAAGCAAAAAAGCAAAAAGAGAAAATAATGAAATAACTTTAACCTCTAAAGAGTTTTCATTATTAGAGTTTTTAATGAAAAATGAAAATAGTATTTTATCAGAATCATTAATAAGTGAATCACTAAGTACAGTTGATGATATTAATATTAGTAATACGATTAATGTTTATATATATAGATTAAGAAATAAAATAGATAAACCATATAAAAAGAAATTAATAAAAACTTTTAGAGGTTTGGGATTTAAAATAAGTGATGAATAGATTATCAATAAAAAAGAAGCTTTTAATTTATAGTTTTTTAATACAACTAATAATATTAATTATCTTTTCATTTTCACTATATAAAGCTTTAAGTATATCTTCAATAGATAAGTTAGAAACTACATTAAAAGTTATTATTTTAGATGTTGCAGATGATACCTTAGAACATGAGTTTAAAATGTTAAATTTTAATGAGGAGAAAGAGTATAAGTTTGAACCTCTATATATTAGGTTATTAAAACTTGATGATAAACTTAAAATAATTGAATCTACAAAATTTCCAATAGAGATAAAAAGTGAGTATAGAAAATTAAACTTAATGGAAAAAGATACTATAGTTTTTGAATATCAAGACTCTTATATTATAAGTAGAATAAAACTAGATATTAAAAATAGCTATTATGTGATTGAGGTAGCTACAAATTATAGTACATTAAATAGTACTTTAGAGAATCTTTTGTATATACTATTTTTAATTGTTCCAATAATTCTAATTTTTTCAACAATTGGAGGTTACTTTTTAATATATAAATCATTTTTGCCTATTGAGAAAATTTTAATAAGTTTAAAAGAGATCAATGCCACAGATCTTTCAAAAAGATTAGATATCAAAAATAACAATGATGAGATAGATCTATTAACAAAAGAGATAAATAATCTTATAACACGATTAGAAGTCTCTTTTACTAAAATATCACAATTCAGTAGTGATGCTTCACATGAGTTAAAAACTCCAATTACAATTATAAGAGGTGAATTAGAGATAGGTTTAAGAAAAGATCGTACAAAAGATGAGTATAAAGAGATATTAATAGATAGTTTAGAAGAGATAATAATTATTCAACAAACAATAGATGATCTATTATTCTTAGCAAAATCAGAACTGCAACTAAAATCAACTGTAAAAGATGAGGTTTATGTTGATAAGGTCATTATTGAATCTGTAAAAGAACTTAAAAGTTATGCAAAACTAAAACATATAGTAATCGATATATATAAAAATGAACCATTACAGATTGAAGGTTATTCAAAACTTTTAAAAATAGCAATTAAAAATATCCTAAAAAATGCAATATCATATAGTTATCAAGATTCAATAGTAACTATAAATAACAATATAAAAGATGATATTTTATATATTACAATTAAAGATACAGGTATAGGTATACCAAAAGAGGAACAGAAAAAAATATTTGAAAATTTCTATAGAACTGATAAAAGTAGAAATAAAAATTCTGGAGGAGTAGGATTAGGTATGGCAATTAGTAGTAAAATAATAAAGATTCATAATGGAACTATAGAGTTAATGAGTGAAGAAAATATTGGAACCACTGTAAAAATAGTTATTCCACTTTATAAAAAACTAAGGTTCAATAATGTATAATCGCCTTCCGTTTACAACAGCTAAGAAAGAAGTTTTTATAAAATTT
>CBFDEF010000137.1:0-3304 GCA_965603755.1 uncultured Arcobacteraceae bacterium | reverse complement strand
ATGATGAGTTAACAAATGGAACAATTTGGACAAAAGACTTTACAACTAAAGATGAGAAAACTATAAGTGTAGAAGAGTTTTAGTATTGAACAACTACGGGATAGATATATGGGGTGATGATAATTTTATAATTGATAATGGTGTGGTTAAAATAAACCATGCTTCAACTCCTGCTTTAATTGATATTGTAGAGTCTGTAAGAAAAGATGGTTTAACAGGACCACTTCTTCTAAGATTTCCACATATAACACAAAAACAAATAAAAAAACTATATACAACATTTAATGATGCAATAAAAGAGTATAAGTACAACTCATCATTTTATGCTGTATTTCCTTTAAAAGTAAATCAACTTCCAAACTATATTTTACCTATGTTGAAAAACAGCTCACATCTAAACTATGGACTTGAAGCTGGAAGTAAGGCTGAACTATTAATAGCTATGGCATACAATAATATAAATGCCCCTATAACTGTAAATGGTTTTAAAGATAAAGAGATGATAACTTTAGGTTTTATAGCTCTTAATCAAGGTCATGATATAACACTTACTATTGAAGGTCTTAACGAGCTTCAAACAATTATAGAGGTACATCAAGAGCTAAAACTGCCATGTCCAAATATTGGACTTCGTGTAAGACTTCATAGTTCTGGTAGTGGAACATGGGCAAAAAGTGGAGGAATCAACTCTAAATTTGGTTTAAGTTCTATGGAGATACTTGAAGCTTTTGAGATGTTAAATGAGCATAACTTAGTAGATGCTCTTAAAATGATACATTTTCATATTGGTTCATCTATGGGAACTATTGCACCACTAAAAAAAGCTCTAAAAGAGTCTGGACATATCTATGTAGAGTTAAAAAAGATGGGTGCAAGTAGACTTAATAGTATAAATATTGGTGGTGGTTTAGCTATTGAGTATTCATCACAAGAGGCACAAATTCAATATAGTTTAAAAGAGTTTGCTAGTGATGTCGTATTTACACTAAAAGATATTGCTTCTAAAAATGGTGTTGAAGAGCCAAATATATTTACAGAATCTGGAAGATTTATATCAGCACCAAGTACAGTTTTAATAGCTCCAACTTTAGAGTTGTATTCAAGTGAGTATAATGAATCTAATCTAAAACTAAAAGATCAAAATCCACCCTTAATAGTAGAGATGAACTCTTTATATGTGGATATAACTAAAAATAGTGCTAAAGAGTATATGCATGATGCATTAGAGCATCTTGAGTCTATATTAACTCTGTTTGATTTAGGATATGTAGATTTAATAGATAGAAGTAATGCAGAGGTTTTAACACATCTTATTATTAAAAAAGCCATAAATTTAAAAGATATAAGTGATGATAAAGAGCTAAAACAACTTGATGATAAAATACAAGAAAAATATCTTTTAAACTTCTCTATCTTTCAATCTTTACCTGATTTTTGGGGAATAGGGCAGGAGTTTCCTATTATGCCTATTACCCATTTAGATAAAAAAGCCACAAGAAGTGCAAATATTTGGGATATAACTTGTGATAGCGATGGTGAAATTCCATACGACTCTAAAAATCCATTGTATCTTCATGATGTAGATTTATCTTCTGAGGATTATTTTATAGGGTTCTTTTTAGTGGGTGCTTATCAAGATATATTGGGGATGAAACATAACCTTTTTAGTTCACCATCTCAATTTAATGTTGTGTTTGAAAATAATAAGATGAAGATAGAAAACTTTATTGAGTCTCAATCAATTATTGAAATATTTGAAGATTTAGATTATAATAAAGATGATATTTTAAATAACCTTATGGAAAAAGTAAAAAATAAAGATCTTCAAAATATATTAGATAAATATATAAATGATAATAGTTATTTAAAAACAGTTATAACACAATGAAGATATTAGACACCGAAAATAAAATATATCTATTAGATGATGATAGTTTTGATTTTCCTACAATGGAGATGATGAAAGATGATTTAGTTTGTATAGGTGGAAACTTTCATCCTTCTAGGCTAGAATTAGCTTATCAAAATGGATTGTTTCCATGGTTTATTGATGAGTATAATTATATACATTGGTTTAGTCCAAAAGAGAGAATGGTTCTTTATCCAGATGATTTCAAAGTATCAAAAAGTTTGCAAAGAGTTATAAATAATAAAAATTTTGTTATAAAATCAAATGAAAACTTTGAAGAGGTTATTAGAAGTTGTGCAAATATAAAAAGAAAAGATGAAGATGATACTTGGATAAGTGAAGATTTTATTCATGCTTATACTAATCTTTTTAATTTAGGTATGGCTACAAGTATAGAGTGCTATATGGATGATAAACTTGTAGGTGGACTATATGGGATACTAATAGGTGATATTTTTTGTGGAGAGAGTATGTTTAGTAAAGTTTCAAATGCTTCTAAAGTTGCTTTTTATCACTTGTGTAAACAGGCAAAAAATAATGGAATTAAACTTATAGATTGTCAAGTTTATAACGATCATTTAGCAACTTTAGGAGCTAAACAGATTAGTCGTGAAGAGTATTTTAGAATTTTAAAAGGAAATATATAGATGAATAACAACATTGGTTTGTGGGAACTTATTAAAGAGGATTTTTCAATTCCAAAGAAAAATGATCCAGCATTACATTCAAAATTTGAGCTTATTTTTAATTACCCTGGGGTTTGGGCTATAGTTAATTATAGGATTGCCAATAGATTATATAAAAAAGGGTTAAAAAGATTTGCTAGGATTTTTAGTGGATTTTCTCAATTACTTACAAATACAGATATTCATCCATGTGCTACAATAGGAAGAAGAGTGTTTATAGATCATGGTTTTGGTGTGGTTATAGGTGAAACAACTATTATCGAAGATGATGTACTTATTTATCAAGGTGTTACTTTGGGTGGGGTTAGTCTAAGTCATGGTAAACGACATCCAACTATAAAGAAAAATAGTGTTTTAGGCAGTGGTTCAAAAATTCTTGGAAATATAACAATTGGTGAAAACTGTAAAGTTGGTGCTAATTCAGTTGTAATTAAAGATGTACCTTGTAGTTCAACGGCTGTAGGAATTCCTGCAAGAATTGTAAAAAGAGTAGGTGAAGATTGTGGAGATAAAGCACAATTAAATCATAATGAACTACCAGATATATCTAAAGAGATGTTTGATTATTTACTTAAAAGGGTTGCAGTTTTAGAACATGCAATAAAAGAGCAAGATGGGATAGATGTATCAAAAGAGGATAAAGAGTTAGAAGTTATTTATGAAAACTTTATTGATGCTATGAAAAAAGACTAGGTAAGTAAAACTATAT
>CBFDEF010000136.1:0-3320 GCA_965603755.1 uncultured Arcobacteraceae bacterium | reverse complement strand
ATATGTGAAGGTATCCCTCCAGCATTATCTTGTATTAAAACTTTGTTATTTTCTAAAATTATATCTATTTTACCATTTTTTATATTATTTTTCGTTAGTTCATCTTTTGCATTATTTACAATATTTAAAATAACTTGTTTAAATTCACTTTCAAATCCATTTATATAAAAGTCTTTACCTTTTAGAGCTAATGATATATCTAAATAATTTAATTGTGATAATTGAATATTAATTACACTCTGTATAGAATCTTTTATACTAAAATTTTTTTGTTTTTTATCAATTCTAAAAAAGTTTCTAAAGTCATCAATTGTATTACTCATAAATTTGATTGTTTCTTTGTTAGTTTTAATAAATTTATTTATAAATTTTTCATCAATTAGTCCATCTTCATAATCATCATCTAAACTTTGAATGTTTAAACTAAGAGCACTTAAAGGTTGCCTCCATTGATGTGCGATAGCACCAATCATCTCACCCATTGCTGCTAACTTGGCTTGTTCTTGCAACATTTTGTCTTTTTTTAATAATCTATCTTCGTAGTCATTAAAAATATATTTTAGTTTCCTATGTATTATAAGTATTATTATAAGTATTAATATTGTAAATAATACTATATAAACTACAGTACATTTAATCATTT
Organism: uncultured Arcobacteraceae bacterium; assembly: GCA_965603755.1. Taxonomy (GTDB): domain Bacteria; phylum Campylobacterota; class Campylobacteria; order Campylobacterales; family Arcobacteraceae; genus JAIOSF01. The sequence goes on along the minus strand of CBFDEF010000136.1, from coordinate 2,677 downwards.
TATTAGATGAAATATTAAACTGTTCTTTTTGTTTAATGATATAATTATTTATATCTGTACTATAAATACCAGTTCCTATAATCCATCCAAATCTATCATAATGATTTATAAATGAAATTTTCTGTGCACTCATTTTAGTAATAGGATTTATAGTTGCAATATATTCCATATAACCACCATTTTTTTCTTTACCTACTGTGATAAGATTTTGTAATATATATTTTCCATCTTTTTTTAAATCCCATCTGTTTTTACCTATAAGGTCTTTTTTTGTATGCGATATTGTTACCCCATTATAGGTATAAGCAAAAAAATAGCCTTTGTTTTCAAAATAACTGTCATTTAGAAATTTTTGCGCTTCATCTTTAGAACTAATATTGTCTAGTCTTTTTATCACTCTTTGAACTCTTGTTTTAACAGTTTGTTTCAACTTTATATAGTTTTCATTTTCAATTTGTTTTAATCTCTTTTCATTGTTATCCTCTATTTGAGTTATAAAAATATTTGCAACAAATAGTGCTGTTACAATTACTGCAACTAATGGTATAAAACCTATCCAAAATATTATATTATTATTACTACGATTCTTCATCTATTAAATCCTTATTTACATAATTGTATCATAAATATATTTTAACAAATATTTGATAATCATTATCATTTTAATTCTATTTTAAGTTGATAACGGTTATCATTTGTATATAAATAAATTATAGGATTTGTAATGAAACTTTCAGAACTACAAATAGGGAAAGAGTCAATAATAAAAAGAATAGAGTGCAGTGATGAGTTAAAGCAAAGGTTTTATTCATTTGGAATTATAAAAGGTGCCATTATTGAAGTAGAAGCTGTAAGTTTAGCAAGAAATACAATAGAGATTTTAGTAGAAGATACATCAATAGGTATCCGAGTAGAAGAGGCTAAAAAAATAGAAGTGGAGATGATATAGTGAAACCAATGAGAATAGTTCTTGCAGGTCAACCAAATGTTGGTAAATCATCACTTATAAATGCTATGTCTAATTCACGATTAAAAGTTGGAAATTTTAGTGGAGTAACTGTAGAACATACAGAGATCTGTTTTGAACACCATTGTCATAAAATAGAGATGATAGATCTACCAGGTACTTACTCTATAAATGGTTTTTCACAAGAGGAGATGGTTGCAAAAAATTATCTATTAAATGAAGAGTATGATGTGATAATTAATGTAATAGATTCAACTCATCTAACAAGAAATCTACTTTTAACATTAGAGTTGCAAAATTTAAATAAAAAGATGGTATTAGCTTTAAATATGTATGATGAAGCTAGAAAAGATGGTATTAATATAGATATTAAACAAATAGAAGCAATTACAGGAATCCCTACAATTGCAGTATCTGCAAATACAAAAGAGGGGATAGACGAACTTCTTGATACAGTACATCATATATATGATGATGAAAAAAGATTAAAATCAAAGATTAGTTATAGTGATGCAATAGAAGATACAATATATAAAGTTAAAAAATTTTTAGATGAAAAAAACTATATATACAAAGATTTATCTACAAGAGAGATGGCTATAAAACTTCTTATAGAGGATAAAGAGTTTTTTAAAGAGCTACATGACAAACCAATTTTTATGGAGTTACAACCTCTTTTAGTAAAAAGTATGAATAAAATATATTCATATTATGAGACAAAGGATATAGTTGAGATACAGTCACAAGAGTATCACTCAATTGCACGTGGTATAAGAGCAGAGACACTAAAAAGAGAAGATAAAAAACCACCAAAGAAATTAACTAAAAAAATTGATGATATTTTAATTAATAAATTTGCAGGGATTCCAATATTTTTATTCTTTATGTGGGGTTTATTTCAACTTACATTTGAACTTGGTGCTATTCCTATGGATTATATTGATGCTGCTTTTTCTTGGTTGGGTGATGCAGTTGCTCAAAGTATATCACATGAAGGTTTACGATCCTTAATAGTTGATGGTATTATTGCGGGTGTTGGTGCAGTTGTCTTATTTCTTCCAAATATTATAATACTCTATATAGGTATTGCCTTACTTGAAACAACTGGTTATATGAGTAGGGTTGCATTCTTACTTGATGGATTTTTTCATAAATTTGGGCTTCACGGAAAAAGTTTTATCCCACTTGTAACTGGTTTTGGTTGTTCAGTTCCAGCTTATATGGCTACAAGAACACTTAAAAATGAGAAAGATAGGCTTATTACACTTTTTATAATTGGATTTATGAGTTGTGGTGCAAAATTACCTGTATATGTATTATTTGCAGGTGCTTTTTTTGCCCCAGAGGTTGCTGGTAATGTGCTGTTTTATATCTATATTGCGGGAGCATTATTAGGTTTAGTGATGGCAAAAGTTTTAAGACTTACCGTATTTAAAGGTGATGATGAACCTTTTGTAATGGAGATGCCAAAATATAGATTACCAACATTAAAACTGATATATATAATAGTATCTCAAAAAGCATGGTCATATTTAAAAAAAGCAGGTACGTTTATTTTAGCTGCGACTATTTTAATATGGTTTGCATCAAACTATCCAAAACATGAAAGCGGAAATGCTTCATTACAATTAGAACATAGTTATTTAGGACAAACTGGAAAATTAAGTGAACCATTTTTTGAACCACTTGGATTTGATTGGAAGCTTGCAG
>CBFDEF010000135.1:0-3346 GCA_965603755.1 uncultured Arcobacteraceae bacterium | reverse complement strand
AAGATGTTTTTTCTATATATGTTAAAGAAAAAGAGATAATTGGTGAAGAGAAGTCATTTGAAAGAATGTTTAAACTTGTAGAATCAAAAGAGCTTCGTATCTTTTATCTAGTAATTACAATTGGTCGTGAATCAGGTGGTAAATTTTCAAACACTCTAGAGACTTTAAGGAAAACACTGCATGATCAAGGGACAATAAAACAAGAGATTACATCTTCAACAAAAGAGATTAAAGTTGGAACTTATATGATTATTGCAATTACAGTTGGTTTATATTTACAGATGAATAGTGTATTTGAGGGTGCTTTAAATGCACACTTCTTTGGAACAGATACTGGTAAGTTACAGATGTTTTTTATTGTTATTTGGGTTTCATTTGGTTTATTTGTAAATAATATGATGACAAAGATTAAAGGATAAGTTATGTGGATGGTTATTATATTTGCCCCTATTTTATTAATAGCGTTAGTTATGGGAATTTTATATTTTGCACAAAGATATAAAAGGCATAAATATATTGTATTGTTATCTAAGCTTGATATGGCTACTGTTGTTAGTCAATTTAAAAATAATTCAGGAGATGTAAATAAACTTAATCAAAGTTTAATACAATCTGGAATTACACTTAAAGAGTATAATGAGGCAAGAGTATTATTTTCAATAATAGGGATAATTTTGATTGTCTCTATCCCAATGCTATTTTCACAAATGATAGGTGCAATTGCAGTTGCAATTGGTGTGGGATGTATTGTTTTTGGTGGTAAAATGTATCTGGCTATCGCCAAAGCTGAAAGAATAGAAAAGATAGATCAAGATTTAGGTACTTTCTTAGATTTAGTAAATGTTATTTTAGAGGCTGGTGGTAGTTTAAAAAACTCTTTTTTTACAGTTTCTACAAAAGCTAAAAATATTATTGATGATGAGTTACTTCGTGAGATAGGTATTTTGGAATATGAGATGACAAATTATAGTACAAAAGAAGCTTATGAAAATTTAAAAAAAAGGGTTGACAGTGAACAGATGGGAAAAATTATAGATTTTTTAATTTTAAGTGAAGAAACGGGTATAGGTGTAAAGAATATTTTTACAACACAATCTGAGGAGATGAGACAAGATAAGTTTTATCAAATTAAAGGTAAAGTTAGTACATTAAATATGTATTTAATGATTGTTATATTTATATTTGTTTTACCAGCAATTGGTGCTTTTATTGTATTTCCAATGCAATCAGGCGCTATAGCAACTGGATTTTAAAAAAAAGGATAAAAGATTATGGAATTCAACAAACAAACAGCTATTATGTTAGCATTATTATCGTTACTGTTGTCTGCACTTGGTGGTGCTTATTATTTGTACGAACAAAATCAAGTAATTGTAAAAAGTAATAACCAAGTAAGAGTAGTATTTGTAGCTACTAAAGATATTAAAAAAAATATTTTAATTACAAAAGAGGATTTAAAAGCAGTTAATATCGCAAAAAAGTATATTCTTACAACTCCACTATTAAAAAAAGAGATTATTGGAAAAGTTGCAAAAGATAATATTTATAAAAATGATATGTTCAGAAAAGAGAAACTTGCTACAAAAGTTGATAATGGCGAGATTGATTTAATGAAGTTCAATAACAATAGTTATAATATTGATTTTGGATTATTCATAAATCCAAACTATTCGTTATCTCAAGGTGATTATATAAAGATTGTTTCAGTTTACCCTGAATCACTTGCTAAAAGTAATATGAAATACAATGTTCAATATGTTGTAAAAGATGTTAAAGTAATAGGTTTCTTAGAAAAAGGTAAAACTGTTGGTAAATGTTTTAGAACTGTTAAGAAAAAAGTAAAAGCTAAAAAGAAAGGTGCACCATCCACTTACCAAAATGTAACTATTTATGCAAATGAGTTAGTTCTAGATATTCAAAGTAAAGTTATTTTATCTTTAATTGAAGATTATAACAAAGGTAAACAATTATGGATGGTAAAAACAAAAGCTCCTAAATCAGAAAAAGATAAAGTTGCAGTTGTAGAAAAACCAAAAGTTAAGTCTACTAAAAAATCAACAACTAGTAAAAAAAGAAAAGCAAGAGTTTATCCTGTAAAATGGTATGTTCCTAAAAATTCAAATAAAACAGCAAAAGGTACTATTAGGTATGCAGATACTAATACAATCGAACAATCTCAAAAAGCTCTTATAGAGATTAGAAATGCTGATCAATGTAGAAATAATAGAGATAAATTACTAATAGGTGTATCAAGAAATGTATATTTAAGAAAAACAGCTGCCTATAATGGAAAAATAAAAAAAGTTGCTTATAGAAACTACCTTATACCATTTAAAAGAAAAGTTAGTTCAACTTGGTACGAGGTATGTGATGGTACATTTGTCCACACAAATGAGGTTTCTAAAATTAGTACTGCTAAAGCAAATAAGAAGCTACTGTGGAAAATGAAAAAGTAAATAATATGGTATCAGCCTACATTGATCAAATATTGATGTGGATTGTTATATTTATTGGATTTGCAGGTTTATTATTTTTTGTAATTGATTATTCTAATATTATGAGGATAAAAGGTAATATAGATTTAATGACAGAGTATGCTGCAAGGATGGTAGCTACTAATAAAGATGAAGTTGAAATTGCAGCAAAATTAAATGATATAAAAAGTCCATATTTTGCTGATATTGCAGCTGTAGATATAAATTGCGATCCACCAATAGCAGATGATTCATATCAAATTATTTTTAATATAACAGGTTTATATACAGATACAAAAGTTATGAATCCTCAAAATAATATACCTGGTAGAAGAGTTGTCTTTAATGATAATGGCACTTCTAATAAGATTGAGTGTAGTTTAATACTTAATAAAAAATAAAGGATAAAAAATGAAAAAAGTTTTATTGGTAATATTTTTACTGTTTACATCATTACAAGCTGAGGCTGGTTTTGTTATTAAAGATAAAAAAGGTGAAAGGATTACTTTAGTTAAAAGTGATTTTAAAGTGTTAGAATTTGATAAAAGAATTGTTGATGTTTTAGTAAGTGATAGTAAGAAATTACAAGTACTTTTTATTAAAAATAAAAAGAAGCCATTGCAAACTATTAAACTTTACGCGAAAGAGTTAGGTTACAGTAAGTTACTTATCACTTTTGAAGACAAGTCAACACTTTTAAATGAGGTGAGTATCGTTCAAAACTTTTCTAAAGTTATTGAAGTTGTTAAAGCTATAAATAAAGATATAGAGGTACATCAAGCAAATGGTAAAGTTATCTTAAAAGGTTATACTTCAGATACAAAAGAGAAAGATAAAGTAGAAAATCTATTTAAAAGTGCTGGTGTAGATTT
>CBFDEF010000134.1:0-3371 GCA_965603755.1 uncultured Arcobacteraceae bacterium | reverse complement strand
CCTTATAAGTAGAGATGAGATAGAAAATAACTTCTTTTTACAAAGTGTTAAATATGAAGATTCAAAGTTACAGTTCAATATAGATGGGGATGATTTTTATATTTTAAATTTAAGTCATAATAACTATGATGTTTTTGTAGATGGTAAGTTTAAATCAAAATTATTAAAAGATGAGTCAACAGATAAGTTTTATTTAGAAAATCTTATAAACATAGAAGAACCAGAAAATTATAAAGTAAAAATAGAGATAAAAGATAACAGCAATAAAGTTGTATATCTTGAAGAGTTTGTATTGTTTGATTTTAATCATGATATTTTGATATTTGATGAAGATGGTAAATGGTATAAAGATCACAATAAAAAGCTAGATGATACAAAAGTTTACTCTATACTTATTGATTCAGATTTTGATGTAGAGAGCAAACAGGATAATATTCATGAATATTTTGATGGGTATGTACATCTTATTACAAATATCACAAAAGAATCAAACTTTAAAGCAGATGATGGAGATAAGTTCCAATTTACTTTAAATTTTAAAGAGCAGATAAAAGCCCCTGCTTGGTTAAATAACCTTGAACTATATGCTATAAGTGATTTTTTATCATTTGATGAGCCTATACAATACCACTTGCGATATAACAATATAACAGTAAGTGCAAGACAAGTAGATGAGCTAATAGATATAAAACAAGAGGCTTCAATAGTAAGATGGTCTTATAGTGGTGGAGTTGTTTATGATCTTGATAATATAGAGAACTTTAACTATGATATGGATTTATCTTATGATATTTTAATCAATAGAAAAAATAGTTTAAAAATAAAAGTGGGAGATATTACTTTTACAAAACAGCTAAATGTAACATTTATAGAAAAAACATTAAAACCAAGATATAGAACTTTTTTAAGAGATATAAATGACAACATAAAGTTTTTAAATGAAACTAATAGATTAACTTCAAACGATATAAAAAACAACCAGATAATAATTACATCTTTTCATGAAGATTTTATAAACAATCCAGAACAACACACACAAATCCTAAGAGATAAAGCAAATATATTTGATAGATTTGAGATAAATAAATCTTTCAATCTTACTAACTACCCACTTTATGGGGAAGAGATATCTAGTGTAAAAAAAATATATGATGATGTAAGATGGAATACATTTTGTAGTGTATCTTCTAATGGTATAGTAAAAAGCTATGATGAAGATAATTTAATAGCAACATTGTATAGCGATGATGTGTCATCCGTGATGACTCTTATCACACTAGATTGTTCTTATAATCTAAATAGCCAAGATGTGAAAAGCTTATCAAATAAAATAGATATACCTTTTGATGTATTAGGGTTTTGTTTGCTTGATGATGGTAACTATGTAGGCTCTTATTTTACTAATGAAGCACTTGATATAGAAACAATCTTCTCTAGTGTAGAGATCCTTAAATTTTTACGATTGGCTTACTACCCTTTTGGAGTTTATTTTAATGGTACTGAGCATGAGAAGAATAGGGCATTAAGAGAGAGAGCTAGAAACGAAAAGAAAAAAGATAAAAGAGCATTAAGAGTTTGTATCAAAAACAATCCATCAATTTTCCTTAAAGCATTTACCGATGAGGTGTTAAATGTAGATGATATCTCTATAAATATAATCTTTGATCACTCAAAAGCTATTGCGGAGCAGATACTTTTTGCTATAGAGTTTGACTCTTCTGAAGCTGTAAAAATCATACATGATATTATATTAAATAGATGGCAAGAGAAAATTATACAGCTGCCAATGTTTTTAATATATTTACTAAATATTATAAAAAATGAAAGATACTACCATATATTTTTAGATGAACTGTCAGAAAATATAATCGAACCAGATGATGTAGATGAAGAGTTTATAAATAGAATGGTAAAAGCACTTTTAAGTAATCATAAAATAGATAGATTTGAGAAGATAAATATCAAAACTATTACACAAATGAAAAATAAAGATTTTTATATTCAAAAAGCACTTAATAAGCTTATAGATATAAGTAATACTCCTGTAGTTGAAGAGGAAGAAGAGGATTCAACAACGGAATAAATAACTATATAAGTCAAGGTTTTTTCTTATTTTCAAGTTTGACTTGAGGATGATGAGGAAGAACTTTATTTTAAATCGCACTTCCCAAATACACATTTTAGGTATCTTATAATCATAAATATAAAAAATAAACCAATAGCTACTTCAAATATTTTATATAATACTTCCATATTTTTTATCCTTTATTTTAAAATTCTCCCATTAATTTATCATCATTACTTAAATACCCAGTCATATATTCATCTTTTATTTCTAATAAGTTTTTAGGATTATGAATATCATTTTCATTTGATGTAATAATGGTCTGAATACCTTTTCTGTGTAACTCATGAATGGCATTATAAATACCATCTTCATAACTGTTTTTATTTCCATCAAAAGGGCTATCGAAAGCCACAAATTTGATAAGTCTTTTTTGTACATATGTTTCAGCTAATGCAGATGCAAAGATTAAACATAAAAGTTTTTTTATAGTAAGGTCATCATTTAAATTATCATTAGATTCTTCATCATTTTTCACTTTAATACTAAACTCTATATCATTTGATGCATTTAAATCAATTAAAAAAATTATCTCTTTATCTAATATCATTTTTCCATATTTTGTAACACTATCTTTCAATCTATCTATAAAGTGGCTACTAATTAATGTTTTATTTTCTTCAATAACTTTTTCTAAATCATTTTGTGCACTTTTTAAAGATGATGATTCAATTTCAGATTTTTTAATTATTTCATCTAATTCATATTTTTTTCTTACTTTACGTCCATCAATACCTAGTAGATTTGATATAACTGTTTTGTATTCTATTTCATGAAGAGCTGTGTGTTTGTTTAATATAAATGGATCACTTTGGTTATCTTCATCTCTTAAAAAATATGTTATGTATGTTCTAAATTTATTTATAGAATAATTAACTTTATTTTCAAAAAAAGATTTAGCTACACCGATACTACCTTTTTTATTAAAATCTTTTTCATCTACAAGCATGGATTTTTGTTTTGTAATTTTTAATTCGATATTTTTACCGCCAGTAGTCGGTCTTTTGATCGTTATATATCTATTTGATGAAATTTGAAGTTCTATATAAAAAATATAATCTTTAAAGTGCTCAAGACCAAGAAAGTGTTTATCCCCTAATAAACAAAAATCTATTAATTTAAAAAGACTACTTTTTCCCACACCATTGTTAGAAGATAGGATAAAGTTTATACCTTTATCAAATACTATTGTTTTAAAATTATCATTGTTTGAATACAATTTTGATATTTTCATTTAAAATTCCTT
>CBFDEF010000133.1:0-3376 GCA_965603755.1 uncultured Arcobacteraceae bacterium | reverse complement strand
TGCTACAAGCATCATATACTTTATATCCCCACCACCAAGTATCATATTTGGTTTTAATAACATCAATACAATAAAAAACAACAACACTAAAATAGATATTCCAAAAGAATATATATTTAACTGGTGTTCAAAATACCCAAAAAACATAAGCAACAAAAAACAAGTAGCTAAAATAATATTTGGAACTATAAACTTCCTACAATCAAGATAAGAAAGTAAAAACGAAAATAGATAAAATACTAATCCAAACAAATCAAACTACCCGCTTAGTAACCTTAAGGTTACTAAACGAATTAAACCATTCTAGTTATTTGCAGCTTCTGTAAGAACCTGAGTAACTTCACTAGTTCCAGCAGTTTGCATTCTATCACTCTCAGTAGTCATCCAATTTGATAAACCAACAACAGCAGCAACACCAATAACAACTAATAACAATGTTACAAGAATCTTATCCATCGCACCTTTTTCACTTTTTAATCTTCTTTTTAAAAATTCTAACATTTTTAACTCCTTTTAATTTGATAAGTTTATTATAACATACAATTGTGTCAAAAGTGTGTTATAAAACAGATTAATTATAAAATACAACTAATAACTATAAATAATTGACGAACTTGAAAATTTGGTTAGTGAATAGAGCTGTAATATAAGTGTTACACTTTAAAAAGTGGTAAGTATAATGCAACCCGACTATCTTCACAAACAAAGACTCAAAGCTTTCCGTCCCCACTTCACAATAGGTTTGGCCAATTTATTTAACTTACAAAGTATTGCATACTATATCTTAATAATTACTAAAATTTAATATCTATGTAGTAAACTTATGTTAGTATTATCTTTATGAAAAATAAATATTTATTCCCACTATATATACATAGTTTTATCTATTTTATTGCTGCAGTATTATTTTCATACTCTTTAGATATGAGTATGCCTGATGATGGACTTAGGCATATTGCATTTGCTTCAAATCATGATATAATGAAAAATTGGGGAGAAGTTTTTCCACATTCACTGTTTTCATCTTATGATCCTTGGTATACTTGGCACAAACTATTAGAGATGATGCTAAAAATAGTACCATATGATTCTATTCATATAGTTATCAATACTTTTTCTACTTTTGCATTAATGCTTATAATTGATATTTATTTAAAAAAATTTGTTAATTATAATTTTGGAACATTATCTTATATAATTGTATTTGTTATAGTTTATATCACAGCTTATAGATACTTGATGGTACGACCAGACTTATTATCTGGTTTATTTGTATTTACTGCTTTATTATTTAGAAATAAGTTTTTTCCTATATTTATATTGACACTTTTGTATGCACCATTTTATTATCTATTTTTTCTTTATACAGGTTCTGTTGGATTAGTATATATTGTACAAAAAAAATGGAAAGCATTAATTGGTATATTTAGTGGTTCACTAATCATAGGGATATTATTTTTAATACTAGATTTTCAAGGATATATCGATACAGTTAGATATATATTAACTGATCAGTCTTTAAGAATGGGTTTAGAGGTTGGTGAGGGTAAACCAATATTTAAAATATTAACAAATATAAATTATTTTATACTTTTACCTCTATTTTTAGGTACTGGATTTATTCTTATATACTGGAAATATAAATATTTTAGAACTAATACACTTGCTACATTTTTAGTAATTACTTCTATATTATGGTTTAATCAGTATCGTTATTTTAATCTATTTTTACCATTTATTACAATCTTTTTACTTTCAATTATTGTTAATATTGATAAAAAGTTATTTTTTTATAAAATTAGGAAGTATCTGATTTTACTAAAAAGATTTACCTCTTATGCTCAAGTGAAACCAATATTTTATTTTATAGCTATACCGTATACTATAGTAATGTTAAGTTTTAAATTTTCAACAATATCTTTAACAGAAACAACAAATGAGGCACAATTCTTTAAAAATGAACTATACAATAATAAAACTGTATTACTAAACAAAATACATCTTGATATATATAGAGCATTATATTATAATCCAACAATACACTTTATTCCTAGTTGTAGTGTCGGTTGGTTTGATAAAACTAATCTTAAGATGAAAGATATATATATCCGTATGCAAAAAGAGAGTGGAGTAACTGAAGAGGAGCTATCAAAATTAATAAATTTTGTAAAAGCTGATATATATATTCACTATTTAAGAAATAATAAACAAAAACTAAATTTTGATAAATTAAAACAATATGGGATAACACCTTATGAAATTTATAATAATCGTATAATATTTAATATCAAAGAAAGAGAGAAAATTGATGGATAAAATAGCTATAATACTACCAGCATACAATGAATCTTTAACTATAAAAGAGACTATTCTATCATTTTACAATGAGTTACCAGATGCACAAATTGTTGTTATAGACAACAACTCCAGTGATGATACATCTAAAATAACTAATGAAACTTTTGAACAATACAATATAAATGGTACACTTTTATTTGAAACAAGACAAGGGAAAGGAAATGCAGTTAGATATGCTTTTAAACAGGTAAAAGCAGATATTTATGTGATGGCAGATGCAGATATGACATATCCAGCATCTGCCGTTCATCAGCTTATTAAACCTATCCAAAATGAACATTATGATATGGTTGTAGGGGATAGACATAGCCAGGGAGACTATAAAAAAGAGAATAAACGAGCTTTTCATAATATAGGAAATAATTTAGTAAAGACTATGGTAAATAAACTTTTTAATTCTAATATCTCAGATATTATGAGTGGCTATAGAGCTTTTAGTTATAGGTTTATTAAAAATTATCCAATCTTAGTAGAAGGATTTGAATTAGAAACTGATATGACACTTCATGCTTTAGATAAGAGGTTTAATATAAAAGAGGTATCTATAGCATACAAAGATAGACCAGAAGGAAGCTACTCCAAACTTAATACTTTTAATGATGGCGCAAAAGTTATATTTACAATTATTCAGATTTTTAGATACTATCGTCCTTTATTATTTTTTGGTTTTTTATCACTAATATTTGCACTATTATCTATAATCAGTGCAATACCTGTATTTGACGATTGGTTTAGATACCAATATATTTATCATATTCCTTTAGCTATATTAGCTACTGGACTTGGTCTCATAAGTATTATATTTATCTCTCTTGGTATTACATTAGATGCTATTGTGCATCAACATAAAATTGAATTTGAACAAAAAGTTATGCAAGATTGAAACAATTTATTTTTTTTGGGATAGTAGGTACTATTGGATTTATTGTTGATGCTTCTGTTTTACTTTATTTAGTTCATATTGAAAACTTTAGTATTATTTTTGCTAGGACTTTATCTTTTATTGTTGCTGTATTTA
>CBFDEF010000132.1:0-3640 GCA_965603755.1 uncultured Arcobacteraceae bacterium | reverse complement strand
TTATTTTATATCGTTTCTATTATGTATTATAACTTTCATAATAGCAGGTACTAAAAAGAAATCTGCTAAAACTGCAATAATAATAGCAATTCCAGTTAACAATCCAAAGTTAAAGATATTTGACATAGATGCACCCATAAATACAAAGAAACCAAATGACAATACAATAGTTGTTACAATCATTGCTCGCCCCGTAGTAAGAAGTGTAAGTCTTACTGCTTTATCTATATCATTATGTATAAGCTCATATCTTCTAAAGTTATGCATAAAATGTACAGTATCATCAACTGCTAGTCCTATAGCAATAGCACCAATAAGCATAGTAAACATATCTAAAGGCATATCAAATATAACCATAATAGTTGTCATCATAAGTATTGGTGAGATATTTGGTATCATTGATATTAAACCAATTTTTATATTTCCTATAAGTATTAACATCATTATTGTAATCAGTGTTAAAGCTAGCACATAACTAATAGCGCTACTTGTAATTGCAGCATCCATAATTCTAGCTAATAGATTTGAAACACCTGTAACTGTAACTTGTGCAACACCCTTAAACTCTTCATCAATCTTCTTATTTATCTCCGCTAACATTACCGTGTAATCCATAGCATCAAGATAAGGTAGTTTTACTGTAATTCTTGCTTTTGAAAATCTACTATCTACAAAATCTTCTAAATCATCACTTCCAGAGTTTTCAAATAATAGTAACTCTTGTGCTATTAAGTTTTTATCTTGTGGTATTGTATAAAACTCTTTTTTATTCTCATTTAGAGCTTTATTTGTCTCTTTAATAATATCAACAATACTTAAAGTTTTACCTACAAAATATTTATCACTTTTTATAGTTACTATATATTTTGAGAAGCTATCAATCTTATTTAATATTTCAGGTTCATATAAACCATTCTCTTTTTGAGTATCGACAATTATTTCTAAAGTAACTGAACCTTTTAATTTATCATCTACTATACTAGTTGCCAACCTTACTGGATGATTTTCATCAAACCATACTATTGGTTTATGTGAAAATCTTAGTTGTGAAGCTAATGATAATGAAACTAAAATAATAACAGTTGTAATTGCTATAATTTTTCTAGGATGAGTTACACTAATATGAGCTATTTTTAAAAGCAATCTATCCATAAATGTATGCTTTTCAACATCTCCATCCATAATAATATCTTTTGGTTTCATTTTAATAAGAGATAAAACAGCAGGTAAAAGTATAAGTGTATACAATAGACCAACAACAACACCAGCAGATGCAAATTTACCTAAGTCTGCTACTGGTGCTAACTCAGAAAAAGAGAATGACCAAAGACCAGCTGCAGTTGTAAGAGATGTCATCACAATAGCTAATCCACTATGTCCCATCGCATATCTTAATGCAGCTTTTTTATCTTTATTTAAATTAAACTCTTTATAAAAAATAGATAAAAGATGTATAGACGCACCAATAGTAACTGCAAGTAAAAATGATGGTAATATCTGAGTTACTACTGTTATTGGTGCTCCAAATAGTGCCATAAGAGATAGTGCAGATACAATAGTAAGTGCTACCATAATTAAAGGCAATACAACACCAGATATTCTTCTAAATAAAAGTGCTAAAAAGATTGCAATTACAAGTAAAACTAGCTTAATAAACTTTTGCATATCACTAGTCATAGATGCTTTAATCTCTGCATTTATAACAGCAGTTCCTGATACAAGAATATTAAAATCATCTGCTTGATACTTTTGAACAATTTCATTTGTTGCATTTACTACTTGTACATTTTCCCAATCTGACAAATACTCTTTTTCATTGGTTTGTGTAGTTTGTTCTGGTGCATCAGAGAACTCATCCTCTTGTCCTTCTTCACCAAATTCATCTTCATTTTTTGGCAAAGGTTTACCATCTTTACCTAATGATGTATAAGTTAAAGTATCAATAACAATTGTTGTAATAGTACCTGCTTCATCAATAAGTAGATCTTTAAAAAGTGGATTTGCCTGTGCTAGTTGTTTTTTAAATGCTAGTGCTTTTTCATCTTTGGGTAAATCTTCAAACAGATCATCAACAATTAAAGAGTCAACAGTTCCTCTTGTATTTCTTGCATTTATTAAAGAGTTTACATCTTCAATATATGGAACATTATTTTCTAACTCTTTGTGAAGTTTGTTTAACTTTTCTAAAAACTTCATAGTAAAAATATTTTCACTCTGGATTGCGATTAAAACTTTTTCATCTCTTCCAAATTGATCTCTAAATTTATCATATTGAATTCTTAAAGGGTCTGTTTTATGTAAAAAACCTTCCGTAGTTGTATCAACCGTAAGATTCTTCATTTGTGAAGCCAATGCAATTACAATTGCTAATACAAATAGAATAACTTTAATTCTATTATCAAATATAAAATCTGAGATATGTTCAAATTTATATTCTACTTTTCTTTTCCATGCCAAAATATATCCTAATATTATAATTTTTCCGAATTATATATAAGAACTATTAATATAGTATTAATAGTTCTTAATTTAATATTTTTGGTATAGTAATTTTGAAATTTGCCCCTATATATTCATTTTCTTTGTATTTTATTGATTCATTTACAACTTCTATATTACCATTCATATGTTTTGTAATAATTTCATAAGACATATACAACCCTATACCTGTACCTTGTGCTTGATGTTTAGTTGTAAAGTATGGTTCAAATATTTTTGATATTATATTATCTGGTATACCACCGCCATTATCATGTATTGATATAACAGCATTAACTTCATCTTCAAAAATATTGATTTGAATAACCTTATCTTCCATATCATTCTCTTGTAAAATATCTTTACCATTTTTTAAAATATTCATTACAACTTGAATCAACTCTCGAGGTAATCCACAAAGTTCTATCTCTTCTATATTTTTAATCACTTCAATATTACTGTTTTTAAAATCTGATGCGATTAACTTAAGACTTTTATCAATTACTGATTCTACATTAAATGTAACTTTATTTTTATTTGGTTTAAAATAATCTCTGAAATCCTCTATAGTATTAGATAAAAACTGTACTGATTCATTTATATCATCCATTGACTTCAACAGAATTTCATCAGTTAATATATTATATGTTTTTTGCATTGTTACACCAGTTGCTGCTGTAGAGATCATTGATAAAGGTTGTCTCCATTGATGTGCTATATTTGTTAGCATCTCACCCATACTTGCCATTTTTGACTGATGCATCATAATCTGCTCTTGTTCTCTTAAATAGTGTTGCGTTTCAATCTCTTTTGTAATATCAAGTTTAATAGCAATAAACTCAATAATCTTACCTTTATCATTTAATACAGGGGTAATAGATGACCTTTCATGATGCACTTCCCCATTTTTTGATACATTTATAAATGTCCCAATCCATTTTTTTCCACTGTATATAGTTTCATTTAGCTCTCTATAAAATTCAACTGAGTGTGAACCTGATTGTAAGATAGATGGCTTTTTGCCAATAGCCTCAGCATAACTGTATCCTGATGATTTAGTAAATGCTTTATTTACATACGTTATCTCTTGATCTAAATTTGTAATAACAACTACATTATCACTATTTTCTATTGTATTTTTAAATCTATTTAACTCTTTTTG
>CBFDEF010000131.1:0-3731 GCA_965603755.1 uncultured Arcobacteraceae bacterium | reverse complement strand
AGCCATCTTGTAGCACCAAGTTTTGTAATACCAAATAACTCTACACATAAAAGTAAAAATATCCCAAACCAATACACTATTGGAATTAACTGTAGTAATTTTCTAAATGGTATAATAAATACAATTATAAAAGCAAGTGCAGATAATGAGAAGTAAATTAATTGTTTATGTGATAGTATTTCATTTATTTCACTTATTAAATAGTGAGATAAGAATACTAAAGGTAATATTAATAAAATTAATTCGTAATTAAAATGTGAGATTATCCGTTTGTCAAAAAAGTATACCATAAGGAATAGTAACTAAAAATGAATGAAAAAGAGTTTATAGCACAAAATGAGATTCGTCTAGATATGTTTTTATCTGAAAAACTAGATGAGACACGAAATCAAATTGATCACCTTATAAAAAAAGGGTTTGTATCAGTAGAAAATAAAAAGAAAGCAAAAAGTGGATTAAAGTTACAAGTAAATCAAAAAGTATTTGTAAAATTACCAGAAGTTGTAAAAGCGGAAGCCTTGGATGTTGATTTTGAAGTTGAAATAGTATTTGAAGATGAATATTTTATGGTTTTAAATAAACCAGCAGGTGTTATTGTTCATGGAGCTGCCAGTGTAAAAGAGGCTACTTTGGTTGATTGGTTAAAGAAACAAAATATATCTTTATCAACTATAAGTGGGGAAGAGCGTCATGGTATTGTTCATAGGCTTGATAAAGGTACAAGTGGATTAATAGTAATTGCTAAAACAAATGAAGCACATGTAAAACTATCATCACAACTTGAAGATAAAACAATGGGAAGATACTATCTTGCAATTATAGATTTACCTTTAAAAGATGATGTTATTATAACTCAGCCAATAGGTAGAAATCCTAACAATAGGTTAAAAATGGGGATTGTACCACACGGAAAATCTGCAAAAACAGCCTTTGCAAAATTAGAATTAAGTAAAAATGAGCAATTTGAGCTAATAGCAGCAAAACTTTATACGGGAAGAACACACCAAATTAGAGTACATCTTGAAACTATTCAAAGACACATATTAGGAGACAGTTTATATGGTTTTAAGGGCAATACTGATAAGATTAAAAGAGTTTATTTACATGCATATTGTTTATATCTTAAACATCCAATCACGGGTGAAGATATGGAATTTGATGTTAAATTACCAGAAGATATGAAAAACTTTTATAAAGATAATTTTAATGGAGATGATTATAGTGAAGAGATTGACAACGAGTTTATTACTGCTAGGTTCAATAGCAATATTTAGTGGGTGTGAACAAAATTTAGATGTAGCACAAAAGCCTAAGATAGATTTAAATCTACCTGTTGTTGATTTTAGTTCAATTAAATCTATCTCTAGTATCAATGCTATTGCACTAGAGTGGAAAAGCATATCATCAGCTGGCGTAAATGGTTATCATATTTATAGATCAAATATGCAACTTGATGGTACGCAATTTAAAAGAATAGCTACGCTAAAAAACAAATATATTACACACTATTTAGATAATGATTTAGAACCAAATAGTAAGTATTCTTATACTATATCTATGGTGAGTTCTGCTGGTGTTGAATCTGCGCCTAGTGATGCGGTTATTGTAGCTACACTACCAAACTTTGATTCTGTTAGTTTAATCCAAAGTATTAGTAATCTACCAAGACAGATAAAAATATTATGGAGACCACATAGTAGTCATGCTGTTTCAAAATATATTATAGAAAAAACATCTCCCACAACAAGTAAGTGGAGTGAATTATCAGAGATTGAGCATAGATATAATATTGAATATATTGATGACAAATTAGGTGATAACGAAACATACTCATATAGAATAAAAGCTGTAACATTTGATGATATTATTTCAAACTCTAGTGAAATAACTACAGCAACAACAAAACCTTTGCCAAATCAGATTGATGGTTTTACTTGTACAAAAGATCTTCCAAGAACTATACAAATTAGTTGGGGTAAATCATCTACAAAAGATGTAGTTTATTATAATATTTATAGATCATCAAGTTTTGATGGTAGTTTTAGAAAAATTGCACAAGCTCCTGAAATACATGATAGATTTGATAATCATATAGCAAAAGATGGAAAAATTTATTTTTATAAAATTACAACAACAGATAAAGATGGATTAGAGAGTAAGATTGATGAAGTGTCACCTGTAATGGGTTCAACTTTAAGTAAACCAAAGATACCAAAAGTTACTTTAGCTCAAATACAAGGGAATAAGATCATTTTAAATTGGGAAAATTCTGATGATAGAGCTGTTTCTTATAATATTTTTAAAAGGGAAAAAAATGGCTGGAACTCTAAAAATGAGAAGATTATACCAAATATTGAAGGGCTAAGGTTTGAAGATCCTGATGTTATAAGAGGTATTGAGTATAGTTATAGTATTCAAGCTGTAGACAAGCATGGATTGTTATCTAAAAAAACTGAAGAGTTATCTTCAAAGTTACCAAAATTAATAAATCAAGAGAGTAAATAGATAGATGCCACATATTTTATTAGAAAAGCATAGTGATATAGCAGTTTGTGCTAAAAGTGATTTAAAAGCAAGTTTTGATTTTATTGCAAAATCTAAGTATGATGATAAAATAGGTACTACTATTGAAGGTAAAGAATTCTTATTAACTAAAGTTGATAAAAATGGAAATGATTTAATTAAACTTGATACGGCTACAAGACTTACTCCTGTAAGCTTGATGAAAGATGCTTTGAATGATTATAGTGCTATCTCTAATTCAAAACTTTTATTTTCAAATACAAATTCTATTAATCAACGAATGGAACCACAACAAATTTACCTTAAAAATATAGGTTACTTTGAAGGTGAATTTAAAACAGATAAAGAGATACTAGTAGAGGTTGGTTTTGGAAGTGGAACACATCTGTTACATCAAGCGACACAAAATCCTGATAAACTAATAATTGGACTAGAGATACACACACCTTCAATAGAGCAAGTTTTAAAACAATTAAAACTTCAAAATATTGAGAATGTTCTTGTTATGAATTATGATGCAAGATTATTTTTAGAATTTTTAAACTCTAATAGTGTTGGTAGAATTTTTGTACATTTTCCTGTACCTTGGGATAAAAAACCACATAGAAGAGTTATGAGTGTTGAGTTTATAGAAGAAAGTTTAAGAGTTTTAAAAGTTGATGGAACTTTAGAGTTACGAACAGATAGTCCAAACTATTTTGAATATTCAAGCGGTCTTTTGGATAGGTTTAAAGAATATCCATCAACAATTGAAAAAAATAAAGATTTAGCAGTAACAAGTAAATATGAAGCTAGATGGAAAAGACAAGAAAAAGATATCTGGGATGTTACAATAAAATCTACACAAGAATCATCAGAAGATATACTTGAAGATGATTTCTCATTTATAGATATAGAAGATATTGATAGTTTAAAAGAAAGATTATTAAATGTACCTACAGTAAAAAAAGATTTTTTAGTCCATTTTGTAAATGTCTATACTATTGAGACAGATGTAAACAAAGGTTTACTAGTAAAAGTGACTTTTGGAAGTTTTAATAGACCTGTAACTAAATATATTGTTATTCAAAATAATAAAGCAAGATATTTTCAAGGTGACCCCATAAAAACAAAAACTAATCTAATGGCACATAAAGTTATACTTGAGAACCTCAATTGATATTAGCAAAAAATATAACATTAAGCTATGATAATAAACGTAATATTAT
>CBFDEF010000130.1:0-3776 GCA_965603755.1 uncultured Arcobacteraceae bacterium | reverse complement strand
GCTTTTATAGCATGAAGAGCCATTCTATCTGCTAGTTCATTTCCTTCTATTCCTGCATGACCTTTTACATGTTTGATGATGATTTTATTTTTGATCTGTTCATATAGATTGTGTGCATTTTTTATAAGTTCTAGATTTTTAATCTCTCCAGATTTTTTAGTCCAGTTATTTTTTTTCCAACCATATGCCCAAGTAGCGATACAGTCTATACTATATTTTGAATCTGATAGGATTATCACTTTTTCATTTGTGTTTTGCTCCGATGCTAATAATAACGCTTTATACAAAGCATTTAATTCTGCGATATTATTTGTACCATTTTCTACATAGTTTCCATAATATAAAGTAGGTTTTGCCCCATTTTTATATAAAGCCAATCCACTTCCTGCTTTGCCTGGATTTCCAGAACATGCTCCATCACTATATATACTTATATTTGTATCTTGTTGATTGCTAGTGTTTGATGTAACTGGTGTTACTTGTGTTGTAGGTTTTGGAGTCTCTTTTGTTTTGATGTTATTAAACTCTAATACCATTGCATAGTTTTTAATAATCTGTTCTTGTGCTTTTATAGCAATATTTCCTTTTAAAAGCATAAGTCTGTTGGCATCATTTCTTGATATCTCTTTGTTTAATAGTTCATTTTGCCAATTCTCATCAGTAGGAAAATCTATATTTAGAATTTTACATTGTATTTTATTTATAGTATCTCCATATGAGATAAGCTCAATAAATTTTTCATCCATATTCATATATTAATCCTTTCTTGAAATTTAAATTATAAACGCAAGTATACTAAAAATTAATAAATTTAGATATAATTCCAAATATAGAAGGAAATAAAAGTGGCAAAAGCAAAAGATAAAAAGAAAGTAAATGTAAAAGAGTTTTTTAATAAAAAAGCTTTTCATGATTATATAATAGAAGATATATTTGAAGTGGGTATTGTACTTCACGGTTCTGAAATAAAGGCTATAAGAGCTGGTCGAATGAACTTTAAAGAGTCATTTGTAAGGATTATTAAAAATGAGGTGTTTATTTTAAATATGCATATCTCTCATTTAGATACTACACATGTATCATATCGTCCTGAAGAAAATCGTGATAGAAAACTTCTTATGCATCGTAAACAGATAAATAAGCTTTTTGAAAAAGTTACTAAAGATGGTTATACAATAGTTCCTACAAAAATGTATTTTAATGATAAAAATATGTTCAAAGTAAACATTGGTATTGCTAAGGGTAAAAAAGATTATGATAAGCGTGAAGATTTAAAAGCTAAGGCTATGAAAAGAGATACCCAAAGAGTATTGAAAGAGTGGAATAGATAATTATGAAGTTTGGAATTGTTGGACTAGGTCTAATGGGCGGATCGTTTGCTAAGGCTGTGAAAAAATATGGAATATCTTCTAGTGTTGTTGGGTATGACCATAATATTGAACATCAAAAACAAGCTTTAGAGTTAGATCTTGTAGATAAGATTGTTGAAGTTGATGAGCTTTTAAATTGTGATGTTATAATTTTATGTATACCTGTGAATGCTATTGTGGCTTTTATGCCAACTTTAGAAGGGATTAGCAAAGATACTACAATAATAGATTTTGGTAGTACAAAAAAACTTATAGTTGATAAAGTTCCTTCAAGTTTAAGAAAAAACTTTATACCTGCACACCCAATGACAGGGACTGAAAAGTTTGGACCAAAGGCTGCTATTGATGGTCTTTATGAGGGGAAAACAATAGTTTTATGTGATTTGGAAATATGTGATGAGGTTCACAAAAACAGAGCATTGGATATATTTAACTCTATTGCTATGAGAATAGTTCAGATGGATTCAACTACACATGATATTCATGCTTGTTTTATATCTCATCTTCCACATGCTATATCTTATGCTTTAGCAAATACAGTTATGACACATGAGGATCCCAAAGATATTATAACTCTAGCTGGTGGTGGATTTAGAGATATGAGTAGAATTGCTAAATCATCATCTCATATGTGGACTGATATTTTTAGACAAAATAGGGGAAATATGTTAGATTCACTTGATAAGTTTGATGATCAAATGAAACTAATAAGAGATATGATTGAAAATGAGCAGTATGAAGATATGGGAAAATGGATGGATAAAGCAAATACTTTACACGATATTTTGTAACTATTTGTTTTGTTTATTTTCCATTTTTATTAGATCTATTTTTTTCTCTAAAAGTTCAGCATGTAAAATAAGATTGTAGTACTCCCCCATATACGATGGTGGTACTTTAGTCTTTATCTCAATATCATTTTGTAAAGCTCTTAAATCTTTTTCTACTAATAAAATATCTTCATCATTATTTTTTATTCTACTATTTATATCTTGTAGTTTTGTGTACCATCTAAATATTTTTGATCTAATAGTAAATATATAAAGTGGAATGATACTTTTAAACAACGGAATAATAAGCCAAATAAGTGGTATCAAAAATAGTTTTAATCTATCAATTTGAGATGCTATCCAATATGGAAAGATTGTCTCTAGCCATGATTCTCCATTTTCTACATAAAGTTTTGCTTCTGTATTTATTTGAGTATCTAAATGTTTAAGTGATAGTTCCCCATGGATACTTTTAACTTTTTTCAAAAATATTCTAATAAGTTCATCTGGGATATTTTTATTTGAAACTAAGTTTTGAGATGTAGTTAAAAGATTTGTATCTTTTGATGGAAGGTTTTTGTACATATCTATAATACCCTCATATAGATTTATAGATTCAAGATAATTAAATTTTTTAGTGTATGCATTTACCCTTTTTATACTCATAACAGCTATTGCAGGGTCAGATAACAACTCTTGTACATATTGGTTGTCTTGAGTTGCTAGTGTTATAAATATATCTATTTTTTTATCTTTTAATTGTTTTAAAGATTTATTGTCGCTTAGATAAATAGCATCAATATTTTCAACCAAACCATTTTCGTTTGATAATCTTTGCATTAGATCATATGTTCCATCATTTGTTGTACTTATTCCAACTTTTTTACCTGTAGTTTCAATTAAATAGTTCATAGAGTACCCCTCATCTCTATAAAATATCCATAAAGGTTCACTATACACACTTGCTAAAGATTCAAAATCATACTCTTTTTTATCCTCTAAAACACCACTATGGATAAAACCTATATCAGCTTTTTTTGTATTTAGGTATCCTATTGTATCAAGTGAACCTTGTGTTGGTAAAAGTTTTAGTTCAACTCCCACCTCTTCTAAAAGTACTTTGTATGATAATCCATAAGCATAACTATCACTTCCAATTGCTCCCGTTGCTAAAGTCAATTTTTTTTGTTGATTAGGTGTTGTTAACATCGCTGTTATAAGTGCGATAATAGATAAAATAATAAGTATAATAATCCATATTCTTTTCATAATAATAACCTTTAAAATCAGTATATTTTAGATAATTGTATCTAAAAAGAATAAATATACTATAATACATTAATAAAAATGTGGGAGATTAAATGGAAACAATAATAAGAAATATTACACCTAAAGGTATGGGTGAAGCGATGGTAAATATTGAAGATTTTATAACTTTATATAACGAAGAGAAAGTTGAACTTTTAGATATAAGAGTACCAGCAGAAACAAAAGTTTGGCAGTTAAACTTTGGACTAAAGATACCTGCAAATGAATTACCAGATAGATTAGATGAGTTACCAAAAGATAAAGTTATAGTTTGTGTATGTCCTAAATCAGATCGTTCAATTATGGTACGAACTTATTTAACATCAAT
>CBFDEF010000129.1:0-3795 GCA_965603755.1 uncultured Arcobacteraceae bacterium | reverse complement strand
CCTTTTATATTCTCTTCCAAGATAATCCTTTATAAGTATATATTATAATTAATATAATTTTGTATTAATTTAATAGGATAATACTATAATATATGAAATTTGTCAACTTAGTTTTTATTTAAATTTAAACTTCTTTCTTTTCGCTAGGTTTTAGAATTGACTTCATAGTAAAGTAATACTTATCTTCATTAATAGCTACAAACTCATACTCTATACTATTAGATACTTTACCTATCTCGTACATACCAATACCTCCGCCATTTTCATGAGTATTTTTTCCTGATTTTCTAAGCTCTCTATATCTCTTTTTGATAGCTACTTTATCTAAACTTTGGATCTCGATTAGTTTTGGTTCTATTATTCTCTTATCATCAATTGATACAATATTTGTAGATATGATGTCATAATACTCATCATTAATATATTGTACTTCAATTTGTCCTGCAGGTACTATTTGTCTTGAGTGTATATTATCATTTTTAGAGTAATTCATCATATTTTGGCAATATTCTATTGTTATGACTGCTATATTTCCCATTACACCCATATTTGATATTTTATCTTCTATATTATCTATTGCTGCTGCTATTACATTTTGGGACATAATACCTTCGTATTTAACTATCTCAACGATTTTATCCTCTTTAATATCTGATTGCTTATCTATCTCAAACGCTATTACCGTCATATCATCATTTCTATCGTTATTTTCAATAGCACTTTCATATTTCATCATCTCCATCGTAAAGATAGTTTGTAGTTCTTCCATAGGTTTAATATGATTTTCTTTTATAATATTTCCAAATTTTCTTTTCCCAAATGGAAAATCTTTCTTACCACCATTTTGATCTAAGTATCCATCAGTTGTACAGTAAAATTTCATCCCCTCTTTTACATTAATTATAGTTTCTTTATACTCATAATCCATAGAACATTTTTTATACCCTACAGAATACCGATTACCTTTAACAGTTTGAAACTCTTTATTTTCATCTATATAAAATAGTGGTGTTTCAGCCCCTGCAAATTTAAGTATTTGTGTTCTTTTATTGTAGTAGATAATTCCACCATCCCAACCTGCATTTGATAAACTATCTTTAGTCTCTTGTCGTAATAATTGTTTAAGTGCACGATTAAAATATCCCATAATCCATGCTGGGCTTATCTCCATATCTAAATCGGATCTAAGAATAGATACTATTTCTCTCTCAACAGCTTTTACAATCATTGTAACAAATGCGCCTGGTACTCCATGTCCTGTACAATCAATAAAGAATAATAAACATTCATCATTATGTCTTAACTCCTCAAATAACCATATATCTCCACCAACAGTATCTTTTGGTATCCATGTTACAAAATGGTCTTTGAAATATGGTAACATAGCACCTTTTTGTGGAATCAAAGCACCTTGGATAAGAGATGCATATTCTATTGAATCTCTAGTATGCTTATGTGTATCTTCTATCTCTTTTTTTGCAAGATCTAAATCAATAGTTCTCTCTTTGATTTTAAGTTCAAGATTTACTGTTAAATCCTCAACCTCTTTTTTATCTGTAATATCATAATTAATAGATGTATATCCACAATTGGCACCTTTATCAGTACATTTAGGAGAGAATATAACTTTAACCCAATAATATCCACCATCTTTTTTTAGGTTTTTAATCTCTCCTTTCCAAGTTTTATCAGATCGAATTGTCTTCCATAAATTTTCAAAAATAGCTTCTGGCATGTCCGTATGTTTCATTATATCGTATGATTTGCCAATTAATTCATCTTTTGAATATCCACTAATTTTACAAAATGCTTCACTTACATTTACAATATTACCATCTTCATCTATCTCACTAGTGATTACATTTTTATCCAATGCTACCATTAAACTAGCTAGTTCTATATTTTTTCTATTCATATCTTTGTTTATAGAAGTTATTGTAAGCAAAAACTTATTAAAAGTTAAAATCAATACTAATAATAGTACAAGTATTAGTAAAGCCAATACAACAATAAATGTATATAAATATTGTTTATATATTTTTGTCTCTTTAGTAATATCTTGAAATAATATAACTTTTGCTATAGCTTTATTTTTTATACCTATTATATCAATATCATTTATTATATTATATATATTTTTTTCATGTTCAAATTTACTATTTTTTAAGCTTATATCAAGATTTGATTCAACTGCTGATTCAACTATATCAGCAGTTGAAGATATAACAGTATACTCTCCTAAGGTACCCTCTTCAAGTCTATTGAACCATTTGCTTTGTTTTAAATCCTTAGTTTTAACTACAATGGCAGAAGTTGTATTTAACTCCTCTTGAATAAAATCATTAACATAGTTTAAACTCATTCCAAAAGCAATAAGACCAATATATTTTGAATCTTTAAAAACTGGAAAAGTTACTCTATAGTATATTCCAAGCTTAGAGACTATAAAACCACTCATTCTTTTTTTTGTAGTTGTTACCTCTTTTACACTTTGAACATTTTTAATATCATCTCCAAATTTATGTGGTGCATGAGCTCTATAAAATGCTGTTTGATTTGGTAGTCCAAAGCAGATAACCTCAAAATTTGGTTCATCTTTTTTATAATTTTCAAATTTTTTATCAACAAATCTTTTTAAAGTTTCTCGATCTTTTAATGCAAATGCATCTATTATCTCATCATTATTATTTATAAAATCTTCTAACTCTTTAGTATATTTTGACTCTAATTCATTGATTTTTTTTGTAAATACAAGCTCAAGATTAATTTTTTGTAATTCTATTTTTTGCTCTATATGCCCTTTTTTATCTTGAAGAGCTAGATACAAAATTGTTGTAGTAAATGCTAACACAATAGTTAAAATAAATAACAGCGTTATATTCTTTATTTGTTTTAGTTTCTTATATGTACTCAACTATTTCTACCTTTATGTAAAATTTATATGGTATAATAGCTTGCACGCTTACTATATTATACTACTTTATGTTATCACAACTGTAATAAAAGACAAATTAGAACTCTTCTTAATAAAAAAAATTCATATGATATTAAGAATATTTATAATAGTATACTTTAACCGACCAGTGGTCAATAAGGAATAAGATGCCAAAGATTGTAGATAAAATTACTAAAAGAAAAGATATCGCAAAATCCACATGTAACCTATTTATTCAAGAGGGATTTGTAAATATATCTATAAGCCAAATTGCAAAAGTTGCAGGTATTGGTAAAGGTACAATTTATGAATATTTTAAAAATAAAGAGGATATAGTTTTTGAATTAATGAGTTGTTTGCAAGAGGATTATGATCCTAAGTTAGAATTAAATCTAAAAGACTGTATAGATACAAAACAAAAAGTGATACATCTATTTAATATATTTTTAGATGATGATGAAACTATACAAACTCAAAGAAAAATTTATAAAGAATTTTTGGCTATTTATCTAAGTAATCCATCTGATGAGATTATAGAATATCATTTAAAATTAAAAGAAAAATACTCTTTAATCTTATTAGATATTTTAAAAAGTGCAATAAAAAATGGCGAAATATCAGAAATTGCAATAGAGTTTATTCCAAGTTTATTTGCAACGATAGAGGGCTTTTTTATTACAAATGAAAATAGTAAAAAACAGATTATAGATTATATTGATAATCTATTTATACTTTTAAAAAAATAACAAGTACAAAGGGATATTAAATGAGAAAAAAATTACTAATATTAACTTGTCCACTTTTTTTGTTTGCACAAACAATTGATTTTGAAACATCATTGAAACAAACATTAAAGATGA
>CBFDEF010000128.1:0-3803 GCA_965603755.1 uncultured Arcobacteraceae bacterium | reverse complement strand
TGAAATAAAAGTAAAAATAATATCCCCATTATCCCTATAATTGCAGTTATTCCAATAGAAAACAATGAATTAATATCACTAATAACAAGTACGCCAAAGCCTGCAAAAGTACTTACAAGAGAAAATATAATTGCCAATGTTGTATTGTGCGATAGTTTTGATTCATTCATATATATTCCATAATCTATACCAATAGCTAAAATAATAAAAGTCATAAACATATGCAAAATATTTAAAGGTACAAACCAACTATAACAAAGTATTAGAGATACAGGAAAAAGTATATAGGTAAATGCTTGTAAAAATCTTCTTTTTGTCACTACTGCTAATATAGAGATGATAAGAAGTAATGTCAATCCACCAAATAAAACAAACTCATTATGAACTTTTTTTATTGAATTCTCAAACAATATTTTACTTTGAGCATTTCTAACAAAATCTAATTTTAAAATATCATCAGCCATGCTAGGGCTAACCATTGCATATGAAATATATTTTTTTTCTTCATAAACTATATCAAAACCAAGAGTTTTTAACATCTCTAGTGAATATTTTGGATATGGTTGATAAAGATTACTATAACTATTATTAAAATAACCATCTTTAAACCCTACAATAGTATCTGAATCATTTAAATTATTTTTTAACTTATTGAAATTAAAATTTTTAATCTCCTCTTGTTTATGTATATATTGTGATTGGGATAATAATATAGATAAAGGTGATAAAGCATTTTTATCTAACGACTTGATTATTTTTGAATTTTCTATTAAATCATCACAGCTATTTCCTGTAATTAAAATAGCTGCCATCTTATTTTGATTTAAATTTATTTTAAAAAAGTTTTCTGTTTCTATTAAAGCTTTATTTTGATAATCTAAGTTTTTTATATTAAAATCAACTTTAGAATAAAAAATTGATATTATTATTACTACAATTGAAAATATAATTATTTTATACCCTTTTATACTAAAGGGACTTTTATAATTCTCTTTTGAATAAGGCTCTACATGTTTAATACCTAAATATGGATAGATAAAAGAAAAATGTATATATGCAACCGTTAAAGATACAATCGTAAATATTGATATTTGACCAATAAGGGGAAAGTTTATAAATGACATCAATACAAAAGCTGTTATGGTTGTTAAAAAACCATAAAAAACTGATTTATTAAATCCTAATTTTTTATTATAGTAGTTATGTAAATAGTGATGAAACATATAATCTATTGAAACAGAAGTAACAGCAGTACTAAATACCAAAGCAATAATTGAAACAGATGGATAAACTGAAGTAACCACAATTTGACCAATTATTACAGATGTTACTAGTGTAGTAGCAATATTTATAAACAAATAAAGATTCTTTAATATTACTAGATATAGTATCCCTAATAAAATCATAGATGACATTATTATTAAAGATACATCAGACTGTATCTTTTTTGAGTTTTCAACATAATAGAATATTGGACTAAAATACTTTATATTTTCATATTTAGATAATATATTGTGAATATCATTATATATTCTTATTCTAGATTTTTCATCAATATTTGATTCTATTTTAAAAACTGCAAGATAACCATATTTTCCTATTGTTAGATTACCCTTCTTCATTTGTAAATCTTTTGTATTTGATTCTTTTGATATAATCCCAAGAGGATCATTTCTATCTAAATTAAAATAAAAAGGTGAAGATACCATCTGTGCATATATTTTTTTTAACTCTTTTGTAGTATCTATTTCATTGGCACTTTTGTATTTTAGATTATTTAAATATAGATTGTAAGTTTTTTTAAACTCTTGAAAGCTTTTGTTATTTAGCTGATTGTTTATAGTTATCTCTTGATGTGCTGATAATTCTTCTTTTATTTTTTGTAGTTTTTTTAAATCTTCTTTTTTAAACCCTTCAACCGCAACTAAAAATGTTTTTACAAAACTTAACTGTTCTGAAAGTTTATAATATTTTTTATCCTCGCCTGTTAGCATAGAAGATAATTCTAATGATATTTTTTGATGTGGTTGAAATATAAAGAAAAACACTAATGCTATAAAAAATATTATAAAATTTGAAAATTTAGTTAATAGTTTCAATTGTAATCTTATCTTTATTTGACATATTGATTATTATTTTAGTTACAATGTTTTTATCTTTGTTAACTTCAATAGAGACAATAGTAGCGTAAATTATTGGTTTAGCTATCATAGATACAAATTCATTCTCTTTTTTAATTTCAAAAAATTCGCTTAATGATTCATATTCATCTTTTAATATAGCTTTTAATATCAAACCCATATATTGAGCCTTGGGATACTCTTCAAAACTATATTGCGTTAACAAATCACCTTGTAATATTGTAAGTTTATCTTCAAGATATGATATGGTCTCTTTTTTAGGCTTTGTATAGTTTAAAACTAACAACTCCTCTTTTATATCTAAAATTCCATGTTTTTCTGTTTCAAAATCTAGTGCCGCCATATATCTAAACTCTTTAAAAGAGATTTTAGAAGCTAACAATCCAGAGATTAATAATAGTGCTAATAATATGATTTTCATAAAATATTCTAACCAATTATAGGTTAAAATATGTTTATATATAAAATATGTAAACTAATCTAAATTATTAATAGTACAAGTAAAACTAAAAATATATTTCTCACTAAAGCTTCATCATCAGAAATTTCATCCTCTTCAGCACTTTTTACTTCTGTCGTAGTTGACTTTATCTCATCTTTTAAAGATTTTTCAATATTATCTTTTTTAGCTATCTCTTTTTTGATAACTTCTGTTTTAATAATCTCTTTTTTAATTTCAACTATTTCTTCAACTCGAACTTTTTCTTCAACTTTTTTTGCTTTTGATAAAAGAAGTTTTGATTTAGGAACTATAAGCTCTTTATTTACAAGTTTTTTTTGAACTATTTCACTTTTTAACTCTTTATTCGCAACACAACCTACAAAGTTTTTTAATTCTTTACTAAGATAATCTTTGTATTTTGTATTTGTTACTGCCCATGCATAATCTGGATTTTTTGTATAAATTGTTGAAGACCAATAATAACTATAAAATTCTGAATAAGATCTCTTGAACTTACCTTTTTTATTAATAAGTTCATTCAATGTTGGTAATCTCCATTTATCAGTACCATTAAATATCAAGCCAGTACAGTATTGATCTGCTGTGTCCCAATCCAATTGAGATTCATGTAGTTCTGTATGCCATATTATATCACTAGCATCACTTTTCACTATTATTGAACCACTTTCTACAGCAAATAAACTTACACTAAAAAATAATGTTAACACCAATATAATTTTTTTCATACACTCCCCTTATTTTAAATAAACTACCATAATTGTACCTAATTTTATGATAATTCATATAATAAATCTATTTTATTGCTTATTGTATCAATAAAAAGTGTCAAAATAATGTAATAGTATGCTAATTATTTAATTTTATATAATATCTTAAGCAATTTTTTTAATAGATTCACTTATAACTGTCTTACAATATGCGTGAGGGTAGTTTAAATCACGGTTTTGAAATGATAAAATTGCACTATTTTGAATCACCCCATTATCTATATTGATTGCTTTTCTTATCGTTTCATTCTCTTGCCAACTATCTCGCCCTGCTAATACTGTTGATAAGTACACTATTAAAGCCCCAGATATTGATCGTGTTGCACTTTCCCAAAGGTAACTAGGAGTATGATCAACAGCATAATAATCTATTGTTTCATATTTAAATATGGGCTTCTTAAACGTTGTTGGTTTTGCAAAAAAGAATCCCAT
>CBFDEF010000127.1:0-3805 GCA_965603755.1 uncultured Arcobacteraceae bacterium | reverse complement strand
ATGCTTAAAAATCAGTCAGTTTCTCGAAAAGTAAGTTTATCAATTATAGCTGTTTCTATAATTTCATTGTTAGTGGGGTTTTTAATTTTAAATTGGTATTCCATAAAAATAGAAGATGAAGTAAATACTAAATTTGTTGAAAATTTACAAAAGGAAACAAACGCTAAATTTCAATTAAAAAAAGATGTAGGAATATCAAATGCTGTTTCTGTAGCAAATGATGGAAAGATAAAACAAGCTTTAGAAGAAAACAATAGAGATATAGCGATTAAAAGTTTACAAAACTTAGGTAAGAGTTTAAAATCTAGTACACCTTTCAAAAATGTAAAGGTACATGTGCATACAAAAGATAATAAATCATTTGTAAGAATCTGGAAGCTTGAAAAATTTGGTGATGATTTAAGTTCATTTAGACACTCAATAGTTAAAGTAAATCAAACTAAAAGTGCTGTAAATACATTTGAGTTAGGAAAAGCTGGATTATCACTTCGTTCTGTTGTTCCTGTAACTTCAAATGATGGGACACATTTAGGTTCACTAGAATTTATGCAAGGTTTAAACTCTGTTGCCAAAGCATTTAACAAAACTGATGATGGTTTTATGTTATTAATGGATAAAAGAGTATCTTCAGTTAAATCATTTAGTGCAGAAAAGATATATAAAACTAATTATATTATCTCTCAAAAGTTTATGAAAAAAGATTTTTACGAAGATGCAAAAAATATTGATATTAAAAAACTATTGAATAATAAAAGTTTTTTAACTAATAAATACTTATATACATATGTTGATGTAAAAGATTTTAGAGATCAAAAACTAGGTATTGCTATAGTTGGTTCACCTTTATCAAAAGTAAATATGGCTGTTGATTCTGCAAATAAGATTATCAATATCGCATTGGTAATAATTGTTGGTTTGATTTTATTTATCGTTATTGCATTATCTGTTATTTTAAGAAGTGTGGTTATCTCTCCACTTAATAAATTAAATGATGGTATTTTAAATTTAATTCATTCTAATGATACTGGTTCAAAAATAGAGGTTGTATCAAATGATGAGATTGGAAAAATAACAACAAATTTCAATCAATATTTACAATCAATAGAAGATGGTATAAAAGAGGATATGATACTTGTAAATGATGCGCAGGCAGTTTTATCAAGAGTATCCAATGGTTGGTATTCTCAGCATATTGAATCAACATCAAAAAACACTACTTTAAATAATCTTAAAGATACAATTAACGGTATGATAAAAAGCACAAAAAGTAGATTTGTAGTTATGAATAATCTTTTAGGGGAGTATTCAAAAGAAGATTATAGAAATACCTTAAGAATAGAGGGTATAGAAAAAGGTGGTGTTTTTGAAAAGCTTATTGATGGTATTAATGATCTTCAAAAAGCAGTAACTGCTATGCTTATTGAAAATAAATCAAATGGTATAACTCTAGATGAAAGTTCAGGAGTGTTATTACAAAATGTAAATCTTTTAAATAAAAACTCAAATGAATCAGCAGCAGCTTTAGAGGAAACAGCAGCAGCACTTGAAGAGGTTACAAGTAATATAGCTAACAACACAAGTACAGTAATAAGTATGTCACAGTATGCTAAAAAAGTTACAGAATCTGTAAATGAGGGTGAAAGCCTTGCAAATCAAACAACAATAGCAATGAATGAGATAGATACAGAAGTAAATGCAATAAATGAAGCAATAACCGTAATAGACCAAATAGCATTTCAAACGAATATATTATCACTAAATGCAGCAGTGGAAGCAGCAACTGCAGGAGAAGCTGGAAAAGGATTTGCAGTAGTTGCACAAGAGGTAAGAAACTTAGCTTCTAGAAGTGCAGAAGCTGCAAATGAGATAAAAACACTAGTGTCAAATGCAACAAGCAAGGCAAACTCAGGTAAATCTATTGCAGATAAGATGATAGATGGTTATCAAGGATTAAATGAAAATATATCTAAAACAATTGAGATGATTTCTGATGTTGAGATGGCATCAAAAGAGCAGCAAACAGGAATTGAACAAATTAATGATGCTATTACTCAATTAGATCAAAGAACTCAACAAAATGCTAATATAGCATCACAAACAAATGATGTAGCATTACAAACAGATACAATAGCAAAATTGGTTGTATCAAGTGTAAATGAGAAAGAGTTTAATGGTAAAAATGACTTTAGTAATAAATAATAATGAAGATGAGTGGGCAAGTTTTTAAACTTGCCTAAAACTAATTTTTTTACTTTAAAGTTTCTGGTTTACCAAAATAATAACCTTGTGAATAATCTACACCTAGATCATTTAAAATATTAAATATCTCTTCATTTTCAACATATTCTGCTACTGTTTGTATGTTTTGTTCTTTTGCAAATGATACAATTGTTTTTACAACACAATGTGAATAGTCATTTGTTTCAATGTCTCTTACTAAACAGCCATCGATTTTAAGAATATCTGGTTGGTAATCAATTAGTCTTTCAAAATTAGAATATCCAGCACCAAAATCATCTATTGCTATTTTTACACCAAATTCTTTTACATTACTAATAAAAGATGTAATGATTTTAAAATCTTTGATACTTTCATCTTCAAGTAGTTCTATTATAATTCTTGATGAATGTTCTTTATTATCTTCTAGTAATTCAAATATTTTATCTCTAGTAGATTTTTGCTCAATATCTAAAGCTGATAAATTTATAGAGATGGACATCTCTGTATCTTTTAATGCTTTAAAAGAGTTATCTAAAACCATATTTGTAATAGCAGAGTAGTATTTACCTTTTTTAGCAGTATCTAAAAAGAAATATGGTGATAAAATATCTCCATCTTCATTTATAAGTCTTACTAGTGATTCATACTTTTCAATCTGTTTTGTTTTATTATTTATAATTGGTTGAAAATATGAGACAATTTTAAAGTCGTTAATTGCTTTTTTTACCATAGCGATTGTATTCATATTTTTTTGTGCTTTTTCATACTCTATTTGTGCAAAATTATTTGAGACAATAAAACTTTGTTTTGTTTTAATAAGACGCTTAATACCAATTTTTGAACTCTCTAAGATATTATTTGAATTATAGGCAACACTAATAATTAGAGACATATCGTAATCTACATCTTCTATTTCTATTACCGCAGATTTTACTTTATCTTGAAATAGTTTTAAGTGTGACAAAAAACTATTTTCATCTTTATCTTTAAAACATACTGACTTTTCGTTAAATAGTACATATTCCCCGTGACCTAGTTGATATACTCTTTCAAACTTGCAATCCTCAGGTAAATTACTTTCTAAATAAATAGAGATTTTATCTTGTATTTTTTCAACTGTTTCATTTCCATAAAACTCTTCAAGTGTCTCAAAATCATCAAGTTTTAAATATACTACAACTGGTTCATTTGCATTTTGAATAGCATCATCAAGTTGTTTTTTTGGATTCATAATATCTGTTATATTATCTCTTAAAGCAATATATTCAATGATATTATTATCTTTATCTAAAATAGGTTTTATTGTAGTTTTTACATAATAGCTTCTACCATCTTTGGCAATATTTCTAATAATACTTTTATAAATCTCTTTTTTTACTTTTATAGTATCCCATAAATTTTTATATATTTTACGAGGGTTATCAGGGTGTCTTATTATATTATGATTTTTACCTACTAATTCATCTTTAGAATATCCAGATATTTTACAAAATTCATCGTTAACATATGTGATAATACCAAATAGATCAGTTTTTGAAACTATAGAACTATTGTTTGTAGCATCTTCATATTGTTTTAAAAAGTT
>CBFDEF010000126.1:0-3867 GCA_965603755.1 uncultured Arcobacteraceae bacterium | reverse complement strand
AGATTTCATAATACCTTTCATTACACCACCATAAGAACCAATTTTATACCCTTTTAATGCATCAGCAATTTTTTCAGCTTCCCATCCTTTGATAACTTTAGATTTACCTAATGCCGATTTTTCAGCTTTTGCACCATGACATCCTGCACATTTTTTATATAAATCTGTTGCATTATGTGTTGTTACTGCTTCACTTGCAGCTTTAATAACTGGATCTGACACCTCTTTAATCTTTGTTTGTACATCTTCTACAGTTGTTTGGGATATAGTTTTTTGTGCCTCTTTTACTTTTTTTGATATATCTTGAACAACTGGTGCTGTTGATTTTTGAACATCTTTTGCCATCTCTTCTACTTTTTTTGCAGTAGATTCTACATTTGTTATTACACTACTTGCAACTTTATCTACAGTAGTTTCAGTTTTTAGATGAACAGTTTGTTCATCACTTGATGTTGTTTGCTTGTCATTACATCCTGTATAGATTATCGATATTGCAACAACGCCAATAATAAATTTTTTACTAATCATTTTAAATCCTTTGAGATGATCTCTTTATTAAAAAACACTTTTTCCCATGCTTTATTGTAGCATAGATCAGTAGTTATTAATATATTTCAGTATATTTCCACACTATATTGGATATAATTCACCAATTTTATAAAAAAGGTAATTAAATATGTTAGTAGCACCTTCAATACTTAGTGCAGATTTTGGAATATTAAACGATGAGATTAAAGCAATCTGTGATGGTGGCTGTGATTTAATCCATGTAGATGTTATGGATGGTCATTTTGTACCAAATATGACTATAGGTCCAGTTGTAGTTTCTAGTGTGGCTAAAATAGCTACAAAACCTCTTGATATACATCTAATGGTTGAGGATAACAATTTTTTTATTGATCTATTTTCACCACTTAAACCTGAATATATCTCATTTCATATTGAAAGTGAAAAACATCCACATAGAGTTATTCAAAAGTTAAGAGCTCTAGATATAAAGCCTGCTATTGTTTTAAATCCACATAGTACACCTGAATCTATTGAGTATCTTTTGGAAGATTTAGATATGGTTTTACTTATGAGTGTAAATCCTGGTTTTGGTGGTCAAAAGTTTATATCTTCTGTTGTAGAAAAAGCAACGGCATTAAAAAAACTTATTGAAAAAAGAAATCCAAACTGTCTAATCCAAGTTGATGGTGGAGTAAATAACAAAAATATTGCTGAACTAAAAGACGCAGGTGTTGATGTTGTTGTTGCTGGAAGTTATGTGTATGGAGCAGATGATTATAGTCAAGCAATAAAAAGTTTGCAAATATAATAAAATAACCTAGAAAAGAGATAATTTGAGAGTAAAAATTTGCGGAATAACAAACCTTAAAGATGCACTTGATGCAATAGAAGCTGGAGCTGATGCTTTAGGATTTGTCTTTTATGATAAAAGTCCAAGATATATTGATCCAAAAGAGGCAAAAAAGATAATTGACCAGTTACCACCTTTTGTACAAAGCGTTGGATTATTTGTAAATATGTATGCTGCACAAGTTGATTTTATCTGTAAACTTTCTGGGGTTGATATTGCACAGATACATTTTGAAGCAGATGAAAAATTTTTTCATAGTTTACAAACTAAACATTTAAAAGTGGTTCGTGCTAAAACTGCTGATGATTTACTTTTATATAATGATCAGTACAGAATTGTTGATGCTTTTGTTGAGAGTTATGGTGGAGAGGGTAAACGACTAAACTTAGATTGGTTTAAAAATATTGATTGTTCAAAAATAATACTTGCTGGTGGATTAAGTGTTTCAAATCTAAATGAGTTAAAAGATTTTAATTTTTATAGTGTTGATGTAAGTAGTGGTGTAGAGAAAGAAAAAGGTATTAAAGATAAACAAAAGATGATTGACTTTGTAAAGCAAATTACAACAGCTATCTAAATAAATAATATATGAATTACCTTAATAAATTAGTAAATACATTAAATAAATCTCCAATTACAATAGATACATTTAACGAATTATTAGAAAAAAATGATACTTTTTTTGATAATATTGAGTTAGAGAAAGAGCTACTTATATCAAATGGACTGCCTTTATATTTTAGTGAAGATAAAGTTTATTTAAAAACGGCAACAACTGATATTAAAGATCAAGTATTTTGTGTTGTAGATTTAGAAACAACGGCAGGAAATGCAAAAGATGGTCAAATTATAGAAATAGGTGCAGTTAAAATCAAAAATGGTCAAGTGATTGAAACCTATGAGTCTTTGGTCAATGCAAATAGTATCCCTAGGGTAGTTCAAGAAATCACTGGTATTACACCTGAAATGGTTCATAAAGCACCAAACTTAAGAACAGTATTAGAAGAGTTTAAAATATTTTTAGAGGATGATATATTTGTAGCACACCCTATACTGTTTGACTATAAATTTATAAATGACAGTTTTAAAAAATATGATTTAGGGGAACTTTGTAATCGTAGAATTT
Organism: uncultured Arcobacteraceae bacterium; assembly: GCA_965603755.1. Classification (GTDB taxonomy): domain Bacteria; phylum Campylobacterota; class Campylobacteria; order Campylobacterales; family Arcobacteraceae; genus JAIOSF01. The sequence goes on along the minus strand of CBFDEF010000126.1, from coordinate 1,381 downwards.
GTACTATTGAGTTATCAAAAAAAATAATAGATACTCATAGATATGGTTTAAAATACCTAAAAGAATATCTAAATATAGATATAGAAAATCACCATAGAGCATTTAGTGATGCAATGAGTACGGCAATGATTTTAAATCATTGCTTAGAGAATCTTCCAAAAGATATACAAACTAGCGAAGATCTTATTAAGTTTAGTATCAATAAATAATACTAAACAAAATTATAACCTATAACCTATATTTTGTATTGTATAAAAAAACTCTTTCCCCAGTTTTTTTCTAATTCTTAAGAAGAAGTTTTTTAAAGCAGATTCACTCATAACCTTATCTTCCCATATTATTTCAGAAACTTTCTCTTTAGTTACTACACCATTTTTATATTTAAGTAGTAGTTCTATAAACTGTGCCTCTTTTTTACTTAATACAATTTGAGTATCACCATCCTCAATTAGCTTTTTACTTCTATTGAAATACTTATTATCTTTTAAATAAAGTAACTCTTTTTTTGTTTTTTCTAAAACTCTTGAACACTTCTCTAAAATGGATTCAAACTCTTTAAAATCAATAGGTTTAATAGAATAACAAGTAAGTCCAAGAGGGATAGCTTTTAATAAAAAGCTTTCATCTTTATGCGCACTTAAAACAACAATAGGGATTGTTGTATTTGTCTTTCTAACCTCTTCTATAAAAGACAATGCTATCCCATCATCTACTTTTAAATCACTTATTATCATATCTATTTGTTGATTTTTAAAACACTCTAATGCGTGCTTTATACTTGTAACGTGTATTATGTCATTTATATACAAATTTAAAAGCTTTATTGTATTTTTGGCAAATACCTCATTATCTTCCAAAAACAATACTCTTACATGTTTTAAATCTTTATACATTATATCTTACCTTTTTGTTACCATATAATTGTGAATTGAGCACCATCATTAATATTTTCAAAATATATAGTTCCATTATTTTTTTCTACAATTGTTTTTGACATATACAAGCCCATTCCCAATCCATCTTTTTGACTTACAAATGGCATAAATATATCATCATCATCTCTTTTTCTTATCCCTTGTGCATTGTCTGATATTGTAATAAGAGACTTATCATCTTGCAAATCAATTGTTATATCTATAGCTCTATTTTTTATACCTCTTATTTTAAAAATATCTTTAGCATTATTTAAAATAGCCAACATAACTTGAGAGTATTCGTTTTTTATCCCATATATTTTTGTATTTACTTTTGTATTAATATTTAAGCTGATATTTTCATAATCAAATGTTGCACTAACAATATTTATAGCAATATTAATGGCATCTTCCACATTAAAATACTCAAGCTTATGATCTGGTTTATAAAATGAACGAAATGTTTC
>CBFDEF010000125.1:0-3902 GCA_965603755.1 uncultured Arcobacteraceae bacterium | reverse complement strand
TGCTGTTGACAATATAATGTTAAATGCAACATCTCTTACAGGTGGTTTAACAGGTGCTGCAAATTATTTAGGAAAATATTTTAATGTAGGAGTTACACTTAATTATCTTTCAACTCAGGGTATTGCAACAGTTTTAGATGAGACTGAACTTATAACATTAGAAAATAAAAAGTCAACTTTTCATGCAGGTGGAAAGATTTATGTAAAAACACAGACAACAACTTCGACAGGTGTTCCCTCAACATTACTTAAAGAGATTGATTATGGATTAAAGCTTGAAGTTGAAGTAAATAATATTATTAACAATGAATATGTTGATATGACAATTACAACTAAACAAGATAAAATTGATTGGTCGAGACAAGTTGATGGGATACCTGCTTTTACTAACCAATCTATTAATACTTTTATTATAGCTAAAAATAAAGGAACAATTGTTTTAGGAGGATTAGTAAATCAAAATGATGCAAAAAATTATTCTAAAATACCTTTACTTGGTGATATTCCTGTTTTAGGAAAACTATTTACAAGTAAAAACTTTCAAAATGGTAAAAGTGAACTAGTGTTTTTTATAGTACCAGAGATAGTAGACCCTTCAAAAAGTGATAATATTATGAAGTTTAATAATATGAAAAGTGCTATGAAAAAAGGACTTGATAGTGTAGGTGAACAAAATGATACTATTAAGGATGAAGTTAAAACAGAAATAAAACTAGATAAAAAAGCACCGTTAACAAATGAAGAGTTACATAAAGAGCGATTAAATAAGATATTTGGTATAAATTAAGTAAAATTCTAAAAATTTATATTAAAGGGATTTTATGAACAAAGTTGAAATTGATAAGCCAGATGATTTTTTAAAGTTAGTAGAGTCTAAAAAACATGATTATTTATATCATGACCATCCAAATGAGGGGATTGATCTTTTTTGTGATGATGAATTAGAATCATTAGGTTATGAGTGTGTTGTATTTGACTTTATAACATATAGAGGTATTTCAGAATTTATTGAAGATAATTGTGAAGGTACTTTAACATTTGTTAACCATCCTTTAGGATTTAATGGTTTTGTAGAGGTTGATAATATTGAAGATGTACGAGTTAAAGTTAAGCAATATATTATTGATATGATTAAGAATAATAGACTAGATGAGTATGATGAAGATCAAAAAGTTGCTTTAAAATTTTTAGATTTAGAACTATAGGATAAAAATGGAAGAACTAATTCGTGACTGGGGATATATAGTATTATTTTTATACTCTTTTGGTGGTGGTTTTTTAGCTTTAGTGGTTGCTGGAATATTATCGTATAGTGGTGAACTAAATATTGTAACAGTTTTAATTGTTGCTGGTGTTGCAAACTTTATAGGTGATCAATTTTTATTTACAATTGCTAGAAAAAATAAATCTCAAGCAAAAGAGATGATGAAAAAACATCAAAGAAAAATAGCTATGGCACATCTTCTGATGAGAAAATACGGTTCGTCAGTAATATTTATTCAAAAATATATATATGGTATAAAAACACTTATACCTTTAGCTATGGGACTTACAAAGTATGATATGAAAAAGTTTGCATTTTTTAATATCTTTGCTACTATTGCATGGACTTTGATAATAGGAATATCTTCATATATGCTAGGTGAACTTGTATATACATATCTAGAAGAGTTTAAAACTTATGGGATAGTTTTTGTTGTAGTTGTATTGGTTTTAGTTACTTATACATTTAGAAAACTATCAAAGTAGTCTGTTATAGTTGATTTAAAAGGAAAATCCTCATTTGAGATTTTAGAGTTTTTTGAAAACTCTAATTTTTCAGATATTGAACTGTTACAAATAGAGGTTTTCGAATCTGATTTAGAAAATATTGGATATAAATCATGGATAGATATATCACAACTCTATTTTTTTAAAATGCTTACACCAACTATAGTAAATAATGACTCTATTATTTTAAAGTTTAAAAAACTAAATCAACATAGTTCTTTTCATAACTCAAATGATAAAAGTAGTGAAAAGTATGGAATACAAAGTGAATTTTTTAATATAGATAAAAATTCACAATTTAGTTTTTTATATCATTACGAAAAGGCCCTAGAGTTTATAGATATAGATAACAAAAAAAGAGTTTTAAATATTGGTGTTAATAAAGGTGATGAATTTAAAGTTATCAAAGAGATGTTATCATCTTCATCTTTTAATAAAAAAGAGTTTATAGGTATAGATTATTCATCTTCTGCTATAGAGTATGCTTCAGAAAATTTACCATATAAAAATATGAACTTTTTATGTGAAGATATAAATCAAATAGATAATCTAAATTTAGGAAAGTTTGATTTAATCATATCTATTGGAACTTTGCAAAGTGTAAATATAGATTTTAAAAAAACATTTATGAATCTTTTTCAAAACTATTTAGAATCAAATGGGGCTATAATATTAGGTTTTCCTAATTGTAGATGGATAGATGGTGAGATGGTATATGGGGCGGCAGTTCCTCACTATAATTTTTCAGAGATGAGTACCGTTATAAAAGATATATATTTTTGTAAAAAATATCTACAACAAAAAAAATACAGAGTTACAATCACAGGGAAAGATTATATTTTTTTAACTGCTAGAAAGATTATATAGTCTAAATTTTATAGCTCTCCACCACTTTTAATAATATCTATACCATATTTATCTCTAAGTTTCTGTAATGACTTGGTAAGTTTTGAGTGTTTTGTATCTTCCTCATAATGTAACATATTCATAGTCATAGGTTTATTCTCTTCAAAGTTTGATAAGCTTATATTTATTTGTACAATACAATGTGACGGATGATTATCAATTTTATTAAATAACTCTATTAGAGCTTCTTTAAAATACATCTCATTAAATAATCTATTTGAATTTATATAATCTTTTGACTTGTCTCCATATTGGTACTTTATATTTAAAGAGTATGTCATAGGGTTATGCTTACCTTTTAGTGCTAAAAAACTTAAATGTCTACATAATATTGTGATTCTTCTTTTTATCTCATCTCTTTTATCAATTGGATCAAATGTTCTACCTAATCCTATAGATTTTTTTGATTGAGCAAGTGAAATTCTTTCGTTATCAATTCCACATATTCTATCATATAATTGAATCCCATTTTTACCCCAACTATAAAGTAGCTCTTTTCTATTCTTTATCTCGTCTAATGTAGTTATACCATATGTTAAGAGTTTCTCTTGATAACCTTTGCCAATACCAGGAAAGTCCTTACAAGGCATACCCTTGATGAATTGTGCTACCTCATTTGGTTCAATTAATCTTATCCCAAATGGTTTTGCATTATTTGTAGCTAATTTTGCAATCCATTTTGTTTTTGCTATCCCTATTGAAATAGGTAGACCTAGTTTTTCCTGTATTTTTTGTCTTAATTTTATAGCAAAATCTACAGCATCACTATCATCAATCCAACCAGTTATATCACCAAAAAACTCATCTATACTAAACTGCTCAATACTTGGAATCTCTTTTTCTAGCAGAAGTTTTAGTTTATTTGATAGTTCATGGTATAAAGGGTAGTTTGGAGGAAGAATAGTAAGAGTAGGGCAGTGCATTAATGCTTCAGATACACTAATAGCAGTTTTAACTCCATAAGCTCTTGCTTCATAACTAGAAGTTGTAATGATACCTCTTACTTTTCCATTATCATCTACAAAATACTCTTCAAATGTTTTATCATCATTTGATACAAGAATAGAACTTGTAAATGCACCTTCTATATTACTTAGATGTCTTTGAACTTTTTTCCTATCAAATATTGAAAGGTTACTTCTTCCACCAACAGCTAATGGGATGTTACAATACTTAGGATTATTTATCCTATGTGCAGAAACAAAAAAACAATCTAAATCAAGGTG
>CBFDEF010000124.1:0-4023 GCA_965603755.1 uncultured Arcobacteraceae bacterium | reverse complement strand
AGGCTGATCTTGCATCTATATATCTTTTTGTATCTTTTGTCATAACCCATATAATTGCAGTCTCTTTAAACTCTTTATTTTTTAGCCAGTTTACCATACCACCATGGTCATGAAAAAACCATGTTTTCCCAGTTGGTGATATTACTTGTGAAGCATATGTAAGATCTTCTATTACCATACCACAGTCACTATCTTGAAACTTTTTAAGAACTATTTTTATAGGTTTTTTATCTGTATTTCCTGTATATACTACAGTCATATTTTGAGATTTAGACATAGATAAAAATAGTGTTACAATTATAGCTACAATAACAAAAATAGTTATAAATGGTAACGCTTTTTTATAAATCAAATTCTTAGAATGTGTCATATTAAACCCTATTATTGATATGTAAAATTTTTATTTGCTATATTTTCAATAAATACTGTTGCATAACTACTTTTTGGCAAGGTAAATTCCAAAACCATTGAGTTGTTTTCTTTGTTATATTTATTTTGAATGTTTGTGGGCTTCATCCAAGCATCTCTTCTAAAACCTTTATCATGAATAAACATATCATCATATAATGCTTCTATCTCTCCTGCCTCACCTTTTGCTCTTAGTACTTTTCTACCTGGCATTAGTCCAGTAATAATCTTTTTTTCTCTATCTTTAAATATATCACCAGTTAAAGGGTATAGTTTTTTCTCATTTTTTTCTGAAGTTAATTGAACTCTTTTACTTAACCAAGCATTGAAAAAATAGCTTTGGTAAGCAGTTCTTAAAAAAGTATCAAGTTTTTTTTCTTTTATTATCTCTTCACCATAAACTATATCTTTTGATTTTTGAAAGTTATTATCTCTACCAAATCTTTGATAACCAAAATAGTTAGGAAGTCCATGTTTTTGAACTTGTGATAAAGATTGGTAAATTGTTGGTAAATCTGCTGGATTTATATCTTTTATAGTTATTTTAAATCTGTTTCCTAAAAGATCACCGATTTTAATCATTTGATTATGTATAAATGTTTCTAGAACTTTTATATTTCTATTATTTAACAATTTATAATCTCTACTTCTATTTAGAGGTATACTTATATATTGTGTAGTTGTTGCATTTTTATCTTTTAACCCTGCATAACCAATTTTGTTTTCAGGGATGTCAAGTGTTTCAGATATATACGATAAAAGTTCCCAAGTAGATATAGACTCTTTTTTTATTTTTAATATGAAAAAATTTCCAGTTCCGCTAAACTTGTATAAAGGTTGCTCTTGGACTATAAAGTCATCTCTATTTTGAATAAAAGTAAATTTTAAAGGTTCATAAGTATGTAAAAATACTCTTTTGGATGAAATGTTTTCAGGTTTTTGTGTTGTTTGCATAAAGTAGATTATACAGTTATTTTCTTATTTAAGCGTAAAGAATTTTTTTATTTTCAAAAGACCTAGTTGAATACCACTGTATTTCATTAGTTTAGCTACTTTTTTCCATTCATCTTGACTATAGCATGGACTTTTACAAGTTCTACATCTTGGTTTTGGATCATGTGGACACTCACATAATCTATCAAAAGAGTAATGTATAAGTTCAATACAGTCAGAGCACAACTCTAACTCTATAAAAACTTTTTCATCATTGTAAGTTAATTGTTTGCAATGGTGTGTTTGATTTAAATGTTTATGCGTACAGTGAAGTTCAAAAAACTTTTTTAAAAGATTTGCTTCACTTATAAACTTTTCAATTTTCATTATTTTATTGTAATTACACTATTGATATTTGAAAATATATTTTCAACTCTTTGTTGCCAAAGTTTTCCAAAGCTGCTTCTTTCCTCTTTTGAAGCATCACCTTTGTTTATTTTTTGCATTAACTCTTGTTGTAAAGGATTACCTTGGATTGAGCTTGGATTATAAGTAACTTCAACGCTAGAACCGTTATCTAATCTTTGTAATTTTACACTTGATGATATGTTATCATTAAATTTCATTAAATCATGTCTAACAAAGTTTCCATTAATACCTTTAAATCCTAAAGTTTCAGTGGCTCCTGTAATTTGTGTAAACACATTTGCAATGACACCTGCAACTCCATTATAAGAGTCTTCTTTAAATGATACAAAGATATTACCTCTATTTGGTAATTGACCATCTGGATATAGTGCTTTTAAACCCTCAAGTGCCATTATATAGGCACCTGCAACTGTGGGACAGCTATGTCCAGCACTTTTAACTATATCTAAATAGCTAAACTCTATAATTCCATCTTCAAATGTACCTAAAAAACTAGATAAGTCATCTGTAAGTTTTATTGTTTCTATTTCGTTAAAGAACTTAGGATATTTCATTTTTGTCCCTTTACAATTTTTGATATTCTCATTAGTTTTGACAACCGCCACCACCGCAACCTGTATCATTAAAATCAGTTGCAGCCATACCTTCACCTCTTTTATAAAAAGTCACTTTTGCTCTTCCATCTTCTAAAGTTTCAACATCAAAGTTAAAATCTGCTTCAACTTTTGGAAAAAGTCCCATAGGTGCTTTAGAATTAATCATGACCAATTTTTCATCACCCTTAATAGCTTGTAATCCTGACATTGCGTTTAGCATAGGTTCTGGGTGTCCAGAGTTACTACTGTCAAATTGTAAAAAAGTGATTCCATTGTTTTCATATTTATGAAATGGTATAGTTGCACCTTTTACTTCGATTTGTTCTGCATTTAATGGTACTAAACTCATATTCTCTCCTGATTTTTATTTATATTCAATGATAACTCAATTAAGATAAAAATAGTCTTATTTGAATAAAATTTTTGTTATAATAAATAAAGAATGTGATATAATAATTTAATTTAATATTATTATAAGGAAAAGTTATTGAAGAATGAGTACACAAGTTACGAAGATGTTGATAAAGAGCAACTTCAAAAAGATATTGATGCAATAAAAGAAACTATTGGAGATCCAACTCAAGAGGACTTTGATCATCTATTAAAATTAGAAATGTGGGGAAGAGCATTTACATTGGGTGGTTTTTTTCTTATATTTGTAATTGCAGGTTTTGAATCATCTACAGGTTTTGGTGGTTTTTGGTTTTGGTTTTTATCTGTAATATCTGCTGTGTTAATAGGAATTGGTAATGTAGCTAGATGGGCAGATGTTACGCATCCTATTTTACATGGTGCTTATGATAAGGTACCTAATATTCCTTATAGATATACAAAAAAAGGATTTGCCGAAGGTTCAAGAAGATATATAGATTGGTTAGATTGGATTAAACCTGATGCTTGGGCATTTGAGCATAATATTATGCATCATTACCACTTAGGTGAGCCAGATGATCCTGATAATGTTGAAAAAAATATGGTATGGCTTCATAATAAAAAAGTACCAATGTTTTTTAAATATGCTTTTGTTTATATATTTGCTGCTGTTTGGAAACTTTCATATTATGCACCAAATACACTTAGAATTTTAGGAAACAAAGAGAAAAGAAAAAATAAACAACCAGAAACAATGAAGTATGAGATAAGTCCATTTAAAAAGAATGGTCTTTTATTATGGAAAGATTATATTTTACCATATGGTATTGTTAATTTTATAGTGTTGCCATTTTTATTTTTTCCATTAGGTATAGATGCTGTATTAACTGCATTTATAATAATTTTTATGGCTGAAGTATATGCAAATCTTCATTCTTTTGCTGTTATTACTCCAAACCATTCTGCTGATGATATTTATCAATTTTCTACACCTCATAAAACACAAGGTGAGTATTATTTAAGACAAATTATGGGTAGTGTTAATTATAATACTGGTACAGATTTTATCGATTTTTGTCATGGATTTTTAAACTATCAAATAGAACATCATATTTTTCCAGATAGAACACAATTTTTTTATCAAAAAAGTCAACCAATAATTAAAGAGATTTGTAAAAAACATAATTTAGAATATAGACAAGAAAATGTTTTCAAAAGACTTTTTATGACAATCGAGTTAATGGTAGGAAAAACAAAAGTACTAAGAATAGAGGGTATTTAATAT
>CBFDEF010000123.1:0-4047 GCA_965603755.1 uncultured Arcobacteraceae bacterium | reverse complement strand
CCACTTATTTGTTCAGATACACCAACAATTTTTAAATTTATTCCATTTACACTACCATTTTTATTATTTGCAACTAAAACAACAGGATCTCCAACTTTTAGCTTCATCCCTTTAGCTAAAAGCTCTGGTATAATTATCTCACCTTTTTTAAGCTCCCCACTAAAGTTATTAAACCTTTTTGCTAAATCTGGCAAAGTCTTAAATTCATCTTTTGGGTTTACTGCATTTAGTCTTATGTTTGTAGTACTAACAAAATTTGAAAGCATAGAACCAAATTTTATACGATAAGAGTAACTTTCTATGTATGGGTTATCTTTTAACTGCTCCTCAATCATCTCTAAAGCTTTTTTATTTAAATTTTTATCTAAAGGAAGATTATCTAATGATGCAACATACCCTTTTTTATGTATTTGTAAATGACCCATCATACTATCAGTTATCTGCCCTACCATATATCCTTTAAAGCTTCCAGCCATTGCCGTATAAACTAGAACAAAAACAACACCAAGTGTTATTAAAGAGGCTGTAAGTAGTGTTCTTCTATGATTTCTTTTTAAATTTCTATATGATATTTTCAATATGTTAATTTGATTATTCATCTAAGCAACCTTTTTATCATCAGTAATTACACCATCAACAAGTGTTATAAGTCTATCAACATTTGATACAATTTTTTCATCATGGGTAGCAAATACAAAAGTTGTATTGTGTTCTTTTTGGATTTTTTTCATTAACTCTATAATTTTATGTGCAGTTTGGCTATCTAAATTTGCAGTTGGTTCATCTGCAAATACTATCTTTGGATTAGTAACCAATGCTCGGGCTATTGCAACTCTTTGCATCTGTCCACCAGAAATCTTATCTGGAGTTTTATCTTTTTGTTCAAACATTCCAACCTCTTTTAAAAGATTATTAATACGCTTTTTTCTTTCATCTTCTTCTAAATTCTGTATCATAATTAAAGGATATTCTATATTTTCATATACTGTTAAAACAGGGATAAGATTAAAGCTTTGAAAAATAAAACCAATATTTTTACCCCTAAAATTAGCTAAGCTTGTACTATCCATTTTAGTAATATCTTCATCTTCAATCACTAAACTACCAGCCGTTGGTGTATCTAAACACCCAAGCATATTTAAAACAGTTGACTTTCCACTTCCACTTGGTCCAATTAAAGATATAAATTCACCCTCTTTTATATCAAGTGAAAAATCTTTTATCACCTCAAGTGATATCTCACCAGTTTTATATACTTTTTTTAGATTATTTGCCATTATCATAGAATATCCCTTTTTTTATAATTGTAACACTATATAGTAGTAAAGTTATGTTAATAAAGTGTAAACATAAAAAAAGCCCCATCTTTACGATGAGGCTTTTAAATAAAATTTGTAAAATTAATTAAATATTACTATTTAACCATCGCTTCTAATTCATCTTTAGAAACTTTATTAAAGTTAAGATATTTATAAACTTCATCACTGTTTTCAGGAGTAATTTTATTTGCAACAATCTCTAAGTACTCTGCAGCAGTTGGTAATGCACCTTTAAGAGCAACAACAGCAGCTAATTCAGCAGAACCTAGATAAACTTGAGAACCTTTTCCTAGTCTATTATCAAAGTTTCTTGTAGATGTTGAGAATACAAATGCATTCTGTGCAACTGCAGCTTGATTACCCATACATAAAGAACAACCTGGAATCTCAGTTCTAGCACCTGCCATACCAAATACAGAATAATAACCCTCTTCTTGAAGAGTTTTTTCATCCATTTTAGTAGGAGGACAGATCCAAAGTTTGTTTGCAACAGCACCCTCACCTCTTAAGATTTCTCCAGCAGCTCTAAATAAACCAATATTAGTCATACAAGAACCAACAAATACTTCGTCAATTTCTGTTCTTAAACCAGCTTCTCTAATTTCAGTTAATGTTTTAACATCATCTGGATCATTAGGACAAGCTAAGATTGGCTCTTTAATTTCATTTAAATCGATGTTGATAGTTGCAATATATTTAGCATCTTTATCAGCTTCCATTAATACACCATTTGCAATCCAGTCTCTCATCTTATCAGCTCTTCTTTGTAAAGTTGCAGCATCAGAATAACCTTGTGCAATTAACTCTTCAATTAAAACGATATTTGACTCAAGATATTCAACAACTGGTTCTCTATTTAACTTAACTGTACATGCAGCTGAAGATCTCTCAGCAGATGCATCAGATAATTCAAATGCTTGCTCACATTTAAGATTAGGTAAACCTTCAATCTCTATAACTGTTCCAGCAAAAATATTTTTCTTACCTTTTTTCTCAACAGTTAATAAACCATCTTTAAGTGCTTGATGAGGGATAGCGTTAACTAAATCTCTAAGTGTAATTCCTGGTTGCATCTCACCAGAAAATTTAACTAATACAGACTCAGGCATAGTTAAAGGCATCATACCTGTAACACCTGCAAATGCAACAAGACCAGAACCAGCTGGGAAAGAGATACCAATTGGGAATCTTGTATGTGAATCAGCACCAGTACCTACTGTATCTGGTAAACAAAGTCTATTTAACCAAGAGTGAATTACACCATCACCTGGTCTAAGGATAAAACCTTTTCTACTTGTCCAGAACTCTGGTAAAGTATGTTGTAGTTTAATATCTGCTGGTTTTGGATAAGCAGCAGTATGACAGAAACTTTGCATAGTCATATCAGCTCCAAAAGATAGAGCAGCTAATTCTTTAACTTCATCTCTAGTCATTGGTCCTGTTGTATCTTGAGATCCTACAGTAGTTGCAATTGGCTCACAGTACATACCAGGTTTAATACCCTCAACACCACAAGCTTTACCAAGCATTTTTTGTGCTAGTGTATATCCAGAACCATCATCAGCTGGTTGATTTGGTACTAAGAAAATATTTCCTGCATCCATACCTAAAGCTTCTCTAGCTTTTGCAGTAAGACCTTTACCAATAATTAAAGGTATTCTTCCACCTGCTCTCATTTCATCAGGCAATGTATTTGGAGAAAGTTCAAATTCTGATACTACTGAACCATTCTTTTCAATTACACCCTCAAGAGGTTTAACAGTGATAACATCACCAGTTTCTAAGTTAGCTACTGGCGCTTGAATTGGTAAACATCCTGAATCTTCTGCAGTATTAAAGAAAATTGGAGCAATAATATCACCTATAACAATACCACCAGTTCTTTTACCTGGAATACCATCAATATCAACACCCATGTGCCATTGAACAGAGTTGATTCCTGATTTTCTTGACGAACCAGTTCCTACTACATCACCAACATATGCTAAAGGATGACCTTTTGCTTTTAACTCTTCCATTGTTGGAAGTGGATTTTCCATTCTATTTACTAAAAATGAGTTAGCATGTAAAGGTATATCTGCTCTTGTAAATGCTTCTGAAGCTGGAGATAAATCATCTGTATTTGTTTCACCAGGGATTTTATATACTGTAACTGTAACAGCATCTGCAATAGGTGCTTTATTTGTAAACCACTCAGCAGCAGCCCAAGATTCAACTACACCTTTAGCATGTGCATTACCAGCATCCATTAATGCTTTTACATCATTAAATGAATCATATACAAGTAAAGTATTTTTTAATTGAGTTGCAGCAATATCTGCAACAGCTTCAATTTTAAGTGCTTCTACTAATGGAGTAACATTAAATCCACCAAGCATTTTTCCTAAAATTACACATGCTTTTGAAGCATCGATTGCATCACAAGAAACATTACCTTGAACTACATCATTTAAAAATGCTGCTTTAACATATGCTGCATCATCAACACCAGCTGGAATTTTGTTTTCAAACATATCCATAACATAATCCGACTCAACAATTGGAGACGCTTTTAATAATTCTACTAAATCAGCAACTTGCTCTGCTGTTAAAGCTAATGGTGGAACACCAAGCTTTGCTCTTTCTTCTGTATGTGCTTTATAATTTGCAACTAAACTCATAAATTAAGTCCTTTTAATAAATTTTATTTTTCAATATGTATTTTATCTAAAAAGACTTAATCAATATT
>CBFDEF010000122.1:0-4073 GCA_965603755.1 uncultured Arcobacteraceae bacterium | reverse complement strand
AAATTTATGGTTTTGGTTTATATGTCCTATAAAACCTTGCTCATCACTATTTTTTTGCTCTTTGATATGGTGAACATCATCCACTCCAGCTCCACATATCGCACAAGAAGCAATATATAGATCTTTGTTGTATGTACTAGTTTTCTTCTTTGATAACCTCTCAATAGTATCATAGTCATCTGTAAGTCGTTTTCTAATACTATTTGCCATATTTAAAAACTCTTTATCCATATGTAAAGATTTTGCAAACTCTAGTCCATACATACTACTACCACTACCATATGATAATTTTCTATTAAAAATAAGCTTATCATCATCTTCATGGTATAAAACACTTAAATGTAAACATATAATATTTTTAAGTTTTTCTATCTCTTTTATCTCTGGAAGTTGATGAAGATGTGTAGCAAAAACAAATATTGATTTTAAATTTGCTAGTTTTAAAATAGCAGATGCTACGATGCTTACTCCACTCATAGTCTCTGTACTATGACTTATCTCATCTCCTAGAATTAAAGAGTTTGAAGTTGCCCTATTAAATATATTTTTAAGTTCAAGCATCTCAACTGCAAATGATGATAAACCTTTGGCAATATTATCACTTCCTGAGATTCTTGTAAATAGTTCATCAAAAAGATGAAATCTCATAGATTTAGCAGGTACATAAAAACCAGCTTGTGCCATAACTACACAGATACCAATAGACTTCATCAAAGATGATTTTCCACTACTGTTTATACCGTATAAAAGAACACCGTGCATATGGTTTTGACTCATATTATCAGGTTTTGCATTTTTTACTATTACATTATCTTTGTACTCTTTGCTACACTTATTTAAATCACCTAAAATAATATCATTTGGTACATAGATACCATTTTGTTCTGCCGCTTCAATTATTGGGTGTCGCAAATCTATTAGTTCTAAAAAGCTTGAGTTCTCTTTTTGTTTAATAATTTTAGGTTCTACATAGTTGTATTTTTTAGCTGTTTTGATATTTGATACTGTTAAATCAATCTCTGCAATAAACTGTACTAAATCTAAAAGCATAGTTGCAAACTTTTTTTCATAGTTTAAAATCATCTCACTAAATACAAGTTTATTTAATTCTATGATTTTTTGTAAATTATGTACATATTTATCTGAAATAGAAGAGGTGAGTTTATTTGTGATTTTTACACTAGTGGTTTGTACTTTTATATTAAAATCTTTAAAAAGATATAACTCATCATCAATTATTAAGTGTGACTCTAAAAGCTCTTTTTTTATACTACTATATCTATTTTTTGTAAGCCCTACAAAAAATCCCTCTTTTCCAAGACGATTAATAGTTATAAAGTTTTTATCACTAGTGTTTAAAAATTTTAATATATGAGTTCTAAATATCTCTAATTTATTTTCTAACTCAATATTTTCTTTTAATAGTGTATCAATTTTATTATTAACACCTGATGCTATAATATTTGTATCAATATCTTTTAACATAAACTTACCACAATTAGTTAAGTCAAAAGTATTCTCAATATTAATTAAAAATTGATTTATATCATCACTAGAACAAGGTGGTTTTACAAAGTTATAGTTCTCCATAAATTTAACAATCTCTTTGATACTATTTAAAGAATCAAAAAGATAATTAAGCTCAAAAGGGTGAAGTCGATTTAGTTTGATTCTTCTTGTTAATCGTTCTATATCGTAAATATTACTCAAGTGATTTTCAATTGGCGCATGATAATCATATAAATCTTTTGAAAGTTTATATCTTCTTAATATCTCTTTTTCATCTTTTATAGGGTGAGTTAATCTCTCTTTTAAAAGTCTTTTTCCCATTGCAGTTGAGGTGTTATTTATAAGCTTTAATAAGTTTGGTTGATGTGGAGTTTCAAGTATATTTAACTGTTCAAGAGCATTATTTCCTAAATAGATATATTTACTAATATCTAGCTTTATAGGTAGAGATAATTTTTGTATAATTTTACTATCATGTCCAATCACAAAATCAATTAAGATAGCTAAACTCTCACTTGCTAAGGCATATCTTTCCATATTTAGATGTTCTATTGGTGTAAGAAGTGATTCTATCTCAAATACATTTTTAAATAACTCATTTTGATAACTTATTTTAGGTCGTATTTGTGATATATGAAATGTCTTATGAGATAATTCTAGATACTCACACACCTCTTTTTGGTCGATATTTTTATCTGCAAACGTTACAACTACTTCACTAGTTTTATGCATATTCATATAGTTAAAAACTTCATCAAGTGCAAAACTAGGGTCTTCGCTAGTTCCAAATACCTCATTGTAAAAACATTTTCCAGTTGTAACATCAATACAAGTATATCCAACAAGATAGTTCCCACGTATTTGATCTATTACAATTGAAGTGATATTATTTTCATCACTATTAACTGCAAAATCAAAGTTAGTCCCAGGAGATATAATAGCCTCTAAAACTCTTTTAACATTTGGTGGGACTCCCACTTGTTTGATGATTGCTATTGTATATTTTTGCTCTTGTATTATACGATTGATATGTTTTTCAAATGATATTGCAGGAACACCTGCCATTAATGGATTTGATTGGTTGTTTTCTAAAATAGATTTATTTTTTCTTGTAAGTTGTATATTTAACAGTTCTGCTATCTCTTTAGCTTTTCCTATTTGCTCTTCATCATTATTTACTTCATAAACTTCAAAAAAAGTACCAATTTCCATTAGGACAATAGTATCTTTTCCATATTTTGATTCAAAAAGTTGTTGAAGTTTAAAGTATTTTTGAGTTAGAAGGACGTCTTTATTTTCTAAAATCTCCTGAATTTGAGCTTTCATCTTAACTAATTATAACCCACAGCCTTGACCAACAGAAGTATGAACCTCTTTAAGTCCACAATTATTACAAGTATATTCTATCTCTTTTATACCAGAACATCCATGACTTTTTAGTATTTTAGCTTTAATTGATTCAACATTAAATAAAACACCAGTATTTGGGTCTTTAAAGCTTTTTGTAGTTGCACCACAAGCAGGACAAGTTCCGTTGTCTAACTCTGCTTGTCGTGATTTTTTAGATTTAAAATATAATAGTGTTGAAAATACTGCTATTAAAAATAATATTAATAAGCCAAAAATAGTATACATATATTATACTATTTTACTATATCGTACTTAGCCATTACTTTTTCAATAGCTTTCATATTTTCAACACTTGGTTGTGTTAATGGAAGTCTATATTCTAAAGTATCAATTAACCCTGCTATATACATAGCAGCTTTAATTGGAATAGGATTTGCCTCACAAAACATTATGCTATTTATTTCATAAAGTTTTTCACTTAAAGCTTTTGCTTCACTTAAGTTTCCTGCTAATGTATCATGTACTAATTTACTTTTTAAATCAGGTAATAAATTTGCAGTTACAGATGTGATTCCTGCAGCTCCACTTGTAAGCATTGCAAAATCAATAGCATCATCACCACTTAATATTTTTAAATCTGGCATCAATGATTGAAGTTCAATAACTCTATCTAAACTACCAGTTGCTTCTTTGATACCATACATATTTTTACAATCATTATAAATTCTTTGAACAGTAGAAGCTAATATATCTACACCAGTTCTCCCTGGTACATTATAAAGCATTACACCTAATTCAGGAACTGAATCAGCTATAGCTTTATAATGTTGATAAAGACCCTCTTGGCTTGGTTTATTATAATAAGGACTTACAGAAAAAAGAGCATCAACTCCTAATTTTTGAGCTTGTTGTGCGATTCTAATTGCTTCGTGAGTTGCATTACTTCCTGCACCTGCAAGAACTTTAGTATTTGTATTTTTACAAACTTCAACAGCAATCTCAATACATCTAACATCTTCATCAAATTGTAATGTACAACTCTCTCCAGTAGTTCCTACTGGACATACAGCATCTATCCCATTGTCAATCTGTCTTTGAATTAATTTAGCATAAGTTTGCTCATCTAATTTACCATTTTTAAATGGTGTTATAATAGCAGTTGTTGCTCCTGTAACTATAGTCATATTTATCTTTCCTTCTATCATTTCTTATAT
>CBFDEF010000121.1:0-4110 GCA_965603755.1 uncultured Arcobacteraceae bacterium | reverse complement strand
ATAAACTTTTTAATAGTTTGACTTAATTGGTTTGTTAAAAACCTACCATCATTCATAACTAAATTTGATATACCTTTTTTACTTGTAAGATTATAATCTAAATTAAGGTTTATTTTTGAATCATAAATCTCAGGGTAATACATCATATTAAGTAGTCTTAATGAGTTTACATCTTTTATAGATACTTTTAATATATCTTTTACAAGTGTACCATTAATCTTTCCATCAAATTTATTTGAGTTAAAACTTGCAGTTAAATCATCTTTAAATTTTACATCACCATTTATTTTAATATCACCACGCATTTTTTGCTTAGTAATAAAATAAAGTTTTGAAAGTTTAGGGATACTTATAAGATAATCTGTTTTAAATATAGATGTTTCAGTATCAAACAGACTCTTTTTTGTATCAATATTTGCAGCAAATGTTTTAACAGTAGATTTAGTATCTATAATGTTTTTATCTAAAGAGGTAAGAGTTTTTAAACTAAAAGTAGCATTTTTAGGTACTGTGATATTAAAATCTTTCTTAATAACTTTTTTATTTAATAATCCTTTAGAAAGTGTTGTTGTAATATTACCGTTTAGTTTATCTAAAGAGTTTATATTTAAATCAACATTTAAATTTGCTTTTGCATATAATGGCTGATTTACTAAATGAAGTATTTTATCAAGTTTTGCATTTTTTATTTTTGCATTTATCTTATCTAGTGCTAAATCTTTTAATGTGATATTGTATGAAGTTTTACTATTTGCTATATCACTATATCCAGCAATTTTCATAGATTTTTTATCACCTTTAACTGTACCATTTGTTGAAAATGAACCATTAAGTTTTGTATTTATTATAGGCTCTAACATAGCTAGTTTATTTATAAGAACACTATATTTTGAAACTATGTTTAAACTATTTAAATCAATTGAACCATTTGTTAGTAGTTTGATTAATGATGAGTCAAAATTAAATATAAATTTACCAGATTTATTTACAAGGTTCACATTGGTATTAAGTTTAAAATCACTTTTTGGAAGATTTAAATTTAACTCTTTTTTAAATATTGCAACATTAAATATACCATTTTTTACATTTGCATCTAAAGTAATTTTATCAAGATCTAACGATGAGATATCAATATTTGAATTAAACTTACCATCTATAAATTTTGGTTGATTTACCATATACATTAGTGTTGCTAAATCAATAGAGTTTACAGTTGCTTTAATATTATTGATATTGTTATTATCAATATTTAAATTATAGTTAATATCACCCGAAGCAACATTTGCAAGACCAGATAGTTTTAATTTATCAAAGCTACCTTTTAAAGTACCTATTGTTTTAAATGTACCTTTTAGTTTTTGACCACTTATATAGTCAAATGCAGATAGGTTATTTATATTAACATCATATGCTAAATCAACATTTTTACTCAATAGGTCAAAAGTAGAATCTACATTTATAGTTTGATTTTCAAGTAAAAGTTGTAGCTTTAAACTACTAAGTGATAGATCAAATGTAGATATCTCTACATTTTTTATCTTAGAAGCATCAGAGATTTTATCCTCTATGATTGGTACAATTATAGTTTTACTTAAAGGTGTAAATAAAACAACATAGACTGATATTAACATCAGTGTTAAAGTTCCAAATAGTATTCGTATAGCTCTCATAAGTACTCCTAATATATTTTTATTTTTCTACTTCTTCTTTTTTTAATATCATTGTTGTTGAGTTACTAAGTGTTAAATATTTTTTTGCAACATCAACTATATCTGAAACTTTTAGCTTCTCAATCTTCTTTTCATAAGTCATAAGAGGTGTGATATTTCCTCTAGTTAAATATGTACCATATAAAGATGCAACACTACTAGAGCTTTCAAGTGAAAATATAAAATCAGCTTTTGTATTGATTTTTATTTTATCTAGTTCATCTTTTTTTATATCACCAGCTTGAATCTTTTTAATCTCTTTCCAAATCTCTTTTTCAACATCTGTAGCTTCAACTCCAGGGTTACAAACTGCTAAAAATAGATAAACACCTGGGTCTTTTAATTCCATATTATAGGCATATACACTATTTACAAGTTGTTTGTTATCTATTAAAAGTTCGTTTAATCTACTACTTTTACCAGAACTTAAAAGTTCACTTAGTGCAGATAGGGCAACTTGATCTTCATGTAGATAATCTGGTATATGAAAGTTGATTGCTAACATTTGAACTTGAGAGTCTTTATGTACAATAATTCTTTTTGCACCATCTTGTTTTGGTTCTACTGTATGAAGTTTATCTAATACTTGTTTACTTTGTTTAGTATTTTTAATATTACCAAACTGTTTTTTTGCCGTTTTAAATACTTCATCAGGATCAATATCTCCTGCAACTATTACAATCGCATTTGATGGTGTATAAAATCTAGAATGAAAATCTCTAATATCTTCAACTTTCCAGTTTTGAATATCATTCATAAAACCAATTGGTGTCCAATGATATGGATGATATGTAAAAGTGTTGTTAAAAAGTTTGAAGTATAAGTAACCCATTGGAGAGTTATCTGTTCTCCATCTTCTCTCTTCTGCAACTACATCTCTCTCTGGTTGAAACTCTTCATCTTTAAGAGTAAGGTTTTCCATCAAATCTGCATACAGTTCAAGTGACTTATTAAGGTTTTTAGCACTTGATTTAATATAGTAGTGAGTATAGTCAAATCCAGTTGAGGCATTATTTACCCCACCAAAACCTTTTACAATAGTATCAAACTCACCAGCTTTTAGATTTTTTGTAGATTTAAAGTTTAAGTGCTCTAGCATATGTGCTATTCCACTTTTCCCCATAATCTCATCACGACTTCCAACATTGTAAAATATATCAGTTGTAATAACATCACTATCATTTTTCATTGGTATTGCTACAACTTTTAAACCGTTTGATAAAGTTTGTTCGTAATATTTTGGTAGGCTATTTTTTGCCATTAAATTTTCTCCTATTATTAAAAGATAAAAACTAAAAAGTAAAACTTTTTTTAACATTTTTTTTCCTTATTTAAAATCAGCACCAACTGCTTGACTTATGTTTGTATATCCATCTGCTTTTAGTAACTCTATTAATTCATTATTAATATTTTTACACATAGATGGGCCTTGAAAAATAAAAGCACTATATATCTGTACTAAACTAGCTCCAGCTTTGATTCGTCTATAAGCATCTTTAGCATCACTAATTCCACCAACACTTATAAGTGTAGTTTTATCGTGTAATTCTTTTCCAATTGCTTTAAATATATCATAAGATTTATCACTCATAACTTTCCCACTAATTCCACCAAAATCTTGTGGATTTGGTAGAAGAGAGTAGTCTTGTGTTGTATTTGTAGCAACAATACCATCAGCACCAGATTCTACTGCAGTTTGACAAAGTGTAATAGCAGTTTCATGTGCCATATCTGGGGCAATTTTTAGTAAAATTGGTGTATCAGTAATATCTTTTGCCATCCCAAATACAGCTTTGATAAACTCCTCATTTTGTAAGTCTCTAAGATTTGGAGTATTTGGACTAGAGATATTTACAACTAAATAATCACAAATATCTTTAAATCCTTTGATTAAAGTTTCGTAATCCTCCAAAGCTTTATTTTCAGCAGTAAGTTTATTTTTACCAATACTAGCACCAATAGGTATAGAATATGGATAAACTTTTTTAAGGTTTTGTATAACCTCATATGCACCATGATTATTAAATCCCATTGCATTTTGAATAGCTTCTTGCTCAGGGTATCTAAAAAGCCTTGGCTTATCATTACCAGGTTGAGCTTTTGGTGTCATAGTCCCAATCTCAGTATAACCAAATCCCATAGCAGGCATAGCTTTTATCATAGTTGCATTTTTATCAAAACCAGCACCAAGACCAATAGGGTTATGAAAAGTAGTACCAAGTACATCTTGTGTTAACATCTCATGATTTACAAAGTTCTTTTCAACCATATAGTTGTTTATCATTCTACAGTATGGTAAAGTTTTAAGACCATACTCTGCAATATGGTGTGCTGTTTCTGGTTCAAAATTGAACATTATTTTCTTTATAGTTTCGTAGCTTATCATTTTATTTTTATCCTT
>CBFDEF010000120.1:0-4138 GCA_965603755.1 uncultured Arcobacteraceae bacterium | reverse complement strand
TTGGAGATAACTCTATTATATATCCAAATGTAACTATTTACAGAGATTGTAAATTGGGTGATGATGTAATTATCCATGCAGGAACAGTAATTGGTAGTGATGGTTTTGGATTTGCTAATACTAAAGATGGAAAATATATAAAAATATACCAAAATGGAAATGTTCAAATAGGTTCTGATGTTGAGATTGGTTCTAATACCTCAATAGATAGAGCTGCATTTAAATCTACAATTATAGAAGATGGTGTAAGAATTGATAACCTTGTTCATATTGCGCATAACTGTATAATAGGAAAAGGTTCTATTATTACAGGTCAATGTGGTTTTGCTGGTTCATCTATCTTAAATGAGTATGTTATTGTGGGTGCTCAAAGCGGTGTTGCAGGGCATTTAGAGATTGCTCCTTTTACAACAATATCTGCAAAAAGTGGTGTTACAAAAAGTATTACCGAACCTAAAAAACAATGGGCTGGATTCCCACTTATGGAACATAGACCTTGGCTTAAATTACAAGCTCGTATTAATAAGCTCCTTAAGTAGGGGCAATAAATTTCTAAAAGGATAAGTTATAGCTTTAAAAATAATATCAACCATTACTGCATTTATTTTAGTGTTTTTTTCATTTTCAATTTTTATTTCCGATGTCAATAGTGTTGGTAAAGTTGGATTTACAGTTTCTAGTTATTCAAAAGAGTATTTAGGATATATAGCTTATATATATTTACCAATACTTATCTATCCACTTTATAAAGTCAACTTTTCTTATATTGATAACTATATAGAAAAAATAATATCTTCGATATTTTTATTTATCACATTGATTACCTTTCAAGCTTTAATAGTTGAAACTAATATGTCTGGAAAAATAGGAACTATTATAATTGATGTTATAAGTCCATATATTGGTATTGCTGGTGTTTGGATATTTGTTTTAATATCTTTTTTTATATCTTTAATTATCCTTTTAGAATCTCAAAGTGAAGAGTTGTTTAATAAATTAATTAATTTTAAAAATAATCTATCATCAAAAGTAAAATCAAAATCTATCTCAAAACAATCACATAACTTACCTAAAAAGGTACAAAGAAAACAAGAACCTACTGTTACTGTAAACGAGATTGGTGATACAGCAGAGATTAGAATAGAAGAGGATATAAAACCTATACAATTTACAGTAAATACAACTGAACCAAAAGAGGAAGTATCAATCATACCAGAAGAGGTTGAATTTCAAGATGTTATATCAGCTATACCTATAACAAAAGAGGAAAATAAAAAAGAACCAGAAGAGGTTCAAGAGTTTTTTGAAGAACCAATATATAATAAAATAGAGATAGAGCAAGATAAAAAAATGGCATCTTTAGAAAATATACTTGTAGATGAACTTGAGGAAAATAAAAAATTGTTAGATGATATTGAAGTAGGTGAGGTAGTAATACCAAAGAACTTTCAACTTCCACCTACTAATATCTTCCAAAAAGCACCAAAAGAATCTACTAATAAAGTAAATGAAGCTATTATTGATCAACAAATAAATGATCTTTTAGAAAAATTAAAAATGTTTAAAATTGAGGGTGATGTGGTACGAACTTATACAGGTCCTATTGTAACAACTTTTGAATTTAAACCAGCGCCAAATGTAAAAGTATCAAAAATTTTAAATCTGCAAGATGATTTAGCAATGGCACTAAAAGCCCAAACTATTAGAATACAAGCTCCAATTCCTGGTAAAGATGTTGTAGGGATTGAAGTACCAAATGAACAAACACAAACAATATACATAAGAGAGATTTTAGAGAGTGAACTATTTTCTAAAGCTTCATCGCCTTTAACAATGATTTTAGGTAAAGATATAGTTGGAAATCCTTTTATAACAGACCTTAAAAAACTTCCACATTTATTAATAGCTGGAACTACTGGTAGTGGTAAATCAGTTGGTTTAAACTCAATGATTTTATCTCTTTTATATAAAAATTCGCCAGATGATTTAAAACTTATTATGATAGATCCTAAAATGATTGAATTTTCTATATATAATGATATCCCGCATCTTTTAACTCCAGTTATTACTAAACCTATGGAAGCTATAAATGCTTTAGCAAATATGGTTGCAGAGATGGAAAGAAGATATACCCTTATGGCAGATACTCGTACAAAGAATATAGAAAACTATAATGAAAAATCTAAAACACACTCATATGAACCATTTCCATATATTGTAATAATAATTGATGAGTTAGCTGATTTAATGATGACAAGTGGTAAAGAGGTTGAGATATCAATTGCAAGAATTGCACAAAAAGCTAGAGCTTGTGGTATTCACTTAATTGTAGCAACTCAAAGACCATCTGTTGATGTTGTTACTGGTTTGATTAAAGCAAATTTACCTAGTAGAATTAGTTATAAAGTTGGGCAAAAAGTAGATAGTAAAATTATACTTGATTCTATGGGAGCTGAATCTCTTTTAGGAAGAGGGGATATGTTATTTACACCTCCAGGTATGAGTGGATTAGTTCGTGTTCATGCACCTTGGAGTGATGAAACTGAGATAGAAGCTGTTGCAGAGTTCTTAAAAGAACAAAGAGAAGCTTCGTATGATGTAAGTATTTTAAAAGAGAAATCAGAAGCTGGATTTAGTAATACTCCAAACGATTCTGAAGATATTGGTGTATTAGATGAATTATATGAGTCAGCAAAACTTGTTGTAATACAAGATAAAAAAAGTTCAATAAGTTATCTGCAAAGAAGATTAAAAATTGGTTACAATAGATCTGCAACAATAATTGAACAATTAGAAAAGACTGGTGTATTATCTTCGGCAAATGCAAAAGGTAATAGGGAAATTCTAGTTTAAATCATTAAGTTTAGAATAATACTACTTACTATAAACTAATATTACATAAATAGCCAAACCTATCGTGAGATTGGGACGGAAAGCTGCGGGTCTTAAACAAAAGATAGCCGAGTTGCACATTTTTATAAATATACAACTCACTACCATTTAGTCAGACTCTTAATTAAATAAGGAGTAAATAATGACTGTAAATAATACAAACAATATAACTAATTTAAATGTTAATCAGAATAACTTGTTAGAAAGAATTTCTACAGGTTTAGCTATAAATAAAGCTAGTGATGATGCTTCAGGGTTAGTCGTTTCTGACCAATTAAGTCTTCAAAAAAATTTATTAACTCAATCTGTAGAGAATGCAAATAGTGGTGTTGCTATGAGTAATATAGCACAAGATGGAATTGCAAGTCAAAAAGAGTTACTTCAGAATATTAAAACTGAAACTCTAAAAGCGATGAATGGAACTACAAGTCAAGAGGGTAGGGAAGCTATTGAAACACAGATCAATAAATATATAGAACAATATGATCAAATAGCTCAATCTACAAACTATAATGGTCAACAGCTATTGAAAACAGCTGGAGATGCTACAGATGATTTATCAATAGTAGCAGATGAGTCTATTGTTTCAATGGAAAAATCAGATACAACAAGTATCACAGACCAATTAAAAGTATTTATGGAAGACTTTTCTACAAATAGTAATTCTATGAATGGTATTTTAGATACTGTAGATAGTGGAATGACTACATTGGCTTCTTTTGCAAGTGATTATGGTTCTTCTTCAAACTCACTTGAATCTATGGCTAGAAATTATATGACGGCACAAACAAATCTTGAAAGTGCAAATTCAACAATATTAGATTTTGATTATGCAAGTGGAATAGCTGATTTTAATAAAACAAATATTCAATCACAAGTTGGATATTTAGCGCAAAGTCAAGCAAATGCAGTTCAAAGTAGGGTAGTATCACTTTTAGCATAAGTGGTATTATTTAAATTAAGTACACAAAGGGGTAATTATGAATATCAATAGTAGCACATCATCAATCTATGCACATCAGGATCTTCTTAACTCAAGTGCTCATAATATTGCAAATAGTAATACTGATGGGTTTGATAGAGTCGATACTAATATAGTAGAAAATGGAAAAGATAGTGTAAAAGCTGTACATAGTACAGTTGAAACTAATAATCCATATAGTAGTACTGATTTAACAAAAGAGATTACAGATCAAATTGTATCATATCATGCAGTTGGTGCTAATGTAGTTGCAATAAAAGCACA
>CBFDEF010000119.1:0-4201 GCA_965603755.1 uncultured Arcobacteraceae bacterium | reverse complement strand
GCATCATAAACTTGTACATGAAGGGAAGATAAATATAAATGGTTTTGTTACTACTTCTAAAGGTTTAGAGTTACATTATTCTCATTTAAATGAAACATAAGTAAACTATATTTAAATTTCATTTTATTATTTTATAAATAGTTAGAGAATAGGAATAAAAAACACTCAGGATAAAGAATAAAGTAAATATTTATGCTAATATATTAGATGTAAAAGTAAAAATATTTTTGATTAAGAGAAGTTAAGAAACTCTTTCAGCTTCAATAATCATTTGACCAATATATTCTTTTTGGTCTTTTGAGTCATTTACAAATAAACCTTCTTTTCTAATATTTTCTTTTATATATCTAACTTGTGAATTTATATTTGTAGATAGGTTATCCATAGTAGGAATATAAAAAATTCTTTTCTGGATAGTATCATCACTTAAATTTTTGAGTGTAAATAAACTATCACCATACATATCAACTAATTTAGAAGTAGCTGGAGATATAATATCTGACGCAATAATTGGTTTATCATCTTCATTATAAATTATTGTATCTACTTGTTTTTTAGAACCAAATATTGTAAGCATTTTCTTTCTTGTTTTTACTATACTTGTAAGATTTTTTATTAAAATATAACTATTGATATTGTCTATAATATGGTGTTTGTCATATTGTGAATTATTTGCACTTATACTTGGCTTAAATGTTTTTAAAAGTGTTATTTTTTCTTTATATAATTTTTCTAATTGTTTTGATAATGTATCTTCTGTAATACTTATTGGCAATGGTTT
The DNA here is from genome assembly GCA_965603755.1 of uncultured Arcobacteraceae bacterium. Classification (GTDB taxonomy): domain Bacteria; phylum Campylobacterota; class Campylobacteria; order Campylobacterales; family Arcobacteraceae; genus JAIOSF01. The sequence goes on along the minus strand of CBFDEF010000119.1, from coordinate 3,420 downwards.
ATTTATTTTTACTACATTTGAAAACTGCTCATATATAAAAGAGTCACTATATTTATCAATTTGTTTTCTTAATATTTCAAATGTATATTTTAAAGAATTTTTATTTTCTATATGTACTCTTTGAGATAATTTATGTATATCATCAAAAAGTTCAATTTTTAACTCATTACTCTCTATATTTTTAACTATTATACCTACATTTACTAACTCTTGTGAGTCAATTGTTGGAGATATTTGGATAAGAGAATATTCACCTTTTGGGTATTGTATAAACTTTGGTATTGTCATTATATACTCCTTTATATCATCAATGTATGCTGTTCTAAAGTTGTATAACACTCTTGATTATCTATACATTTTTTAGAAAGATCATTTTTTCTAAAATTTAAAAACTCTCTTAAATCATCTCTTATAGATAATTGAATATCATAATAACTTTCTATATATTCATCTAATTGATTTAGTTGGTTATCAGTTAAACTTTCTATCATTGCAGAATATCTTAAAATTATAGCAAAAAATTCTTCACTTATACTATCATACAACTCTTTATATTTTTGATTTTCAAAACATTTAAATTCATTTTTCTCAGTTAGTAAATCGACAATAGGAAATCCTGCAAAGATTCTATCACTATCTATTGAATAATAAAATCTTTGTTTGTCATTGTCTTGAACTATTAAATGATTTTCTACATGCCTATCTTGATTTCTTAAATATTGGTCATAAGGAAATATCGAAGGATACTCTTCATAATTATTTGTTTTTGGTATCTCTTCTAATAAAAACTCAACATCTCTAAATTCTACTTTACCATAAAGCCATTGTGTCCCAAAAAAGATATTTTCTTTTACAGTATCCCTATCAATATGAATAGCTAAATTATTCTGACACTCTTCAAGTATATTATCTGGTATCATTAAAAAAATCCCATTTGGTACTGGAACACCTATTGAAGAACCTATAAAATTTCCTATAAACTCATTTGTATTGCTAGATCGTGATGTTTTATTAAATTTAACTTGATATGTAATTCCATTTTCTGCTTTTATTAAAATCCATTGGCTCATACCCTCATCTGTTGATTTCTTAACATACTCTACACCTTGAATTATATCATACATAATAATTATCCTTTAAATACATTTGCAATATCATTAACAATCCAATCATAACTAACAAACTCCTTGACAACTAAATCAATTCTTATTATATTAATATGATAACCAATATTTAATAAAATTATTCTATCAAAATTAAGCAAAAAATATTGAATAAAATATTAAATTTGCTACTACACTTTATTAACGCGTTATAAAATTTGATGGCATTTATTTAAATAGATTATTTAAGTAAAAACAAGTACATTTCATAGCTGGTGTGGATGATGTTCGCCATATCAAAGAGCAAAAAAATAGTGATGAAAAAGGTTTTATAGGTCATATCAATCAAAACCATAAATTTAATCTAATCCCTCTATGTAAAAAGCATCATAAGCTTGTACATGAAGGAAAGATAAATATAAATGGTTTTGTTACTACTTCTAAAGGTTTAGAGCTCCATTATTCTAGTATAGATTAATTGATACATAAATTATAGATTATAATCTTTTTTAAAACGATCACCTTGAAATTCTATATTATCTTTTAAGTTTAGTTTAAACATAATATTAGGGTTAGTATTTATATCTTTTTTCTTTATATAGTATTGGCATTCCTGATTTGTCATACTCAATAAATATTTGGTACCAATATTAAAATTAGTTACTTTTGAATTTAAAGTTAATAGATATCTGTTATTTGTTCTTTTTATTTGATAGTCTGAATTTATTAGATCCATTTCCGCTTGAAAATCTAGTAAGTCTTTACCTGGTATATGATCATTTCCAGTTTTTTTTCTTCTAAATACAATACTAATATCAAAGTAATTTTCTATTTCATCTAATGGGGCTAAAAGTGTATCATCTGCAATTAAATTACAAAACTCTTTTGAAGCTATAATCCATTCAACATTTTTTTCCTTATAAACTGTTTTTACCCAATTAAATAATGTACTATAACTAATGTTAGATATAGGAATAGTTGCAGAATTAGTTCCCAAAAATGATGAATAATTAGCATTCAAATATTTTATTATCTCTTTTGTATATATATTTGAACTGTTTTTACTTTTATCAGAAAATTCAAACTTTGTACCATCTGATAATAGTATTATTTGTCCTGCTTGTGCTGGACAAAACTTTGCTTCGATTGTTGTTATAACTTTATCTGCTTTTCTAGCTGTTATCTCAGATGTTGTTGCGTCAAATCCGCCTTCCATTGCGAAGTCAATATTAAAATAATCATTTAAAAAATCTGTTGCCTCATTTTGAAATACTTCCCACTTTTGTAATGCCATAATTTTGCCTTTAATATAAATTGATACATTATAGCAGATTATTTTAATCAAAAATTTATAAATGTAAAAGTATCTATACTATTGGGGTAATTCCATACTATAATGTTTAAATCTAATCTTATCTCGCATAATTTCTAAAAGCTTTTTACCCATATTTAACAAAATGATAAACTATTACGACTATTACGACTATTCCGTAATAGTAATACAATACAATACAATGATACCGTAGAATAAAAAAATTCATAAAAAAGATATCATTTTGCAATACATTTTAATAATTACTCCAATAAAGACTATATTTAAAGGCTTTTTATAACTTTCCATATCATACACTCAACTCATCAAAATATCGAATATTTTAAGGTTGTTTTATATAAAATGTAGAACTAATGAATAGTTATAATTTAGTATCAAAAGGATTTAGATGTATTTATATGTTCTATTACTAGAAGATGATAAATATTATGTAGGTATGGCTGAAGATATTGGATTAAGGTTGTGGACACATTTTAATAATAAAAATAAAACTGGCTCAGCTTGGACAAAAAAGTTTAAGCCTTTAAAGGTAATACATTGTAGCCTTTGTAAAGGTCATTTAATTTATACATTTAAAAATATTGAAAAACAATCTACTTTAAGATTAGCAAAACTAAAAGGTTTTGCAAAAGTAAGAGGAGCAGGATTTAGTTTGTCAAATGCAGAATATCCAAGTTCATGGGATGAAAAACTAACAAATATACCAAAAGCTAATTTAAATCTGATGACACCGTTATCTTCTGATGAATTAAATAATTTAATGAAAGATAAAGAAGATCTTTGGAAAACTAAAAAAGCAGAAGCTATAAAAAAAAGAAAATTAAATAAAAAATAATTTAAAAATCTCTTGACATCAATATGTTATTACAATATAATTACTATATAAATTGGTTATATTGGAGCCTAAAATGACAATGCTAACAAGAATAGGAAATTCACAAGGTATTAGAATACCAAAACCACTAATTACTCAGGCACAACTTG
>CBFDEF010000118.1:0-4227 GCA_965603755.1 uncultured Arcobacteraceae bacterium | reverse complement strand
GCTCGTGCTTTTGTCCCTAATGAAAATTGAAACTTTTTATTACCTGCTTTTGTTATTTTTGTATTGTCACCACCAATACTAAGTATCATAGCTTTTCCATCGTTATCAAGATAATCTATAATTGAATTTGTTTTATAAACATAGTGTTCACCATCTAAATTGTTTACAAATTTACACTCTATAGTATGAAGATGATTATCTTTTATCATTAAAATATCTAGTTCATTTATAAAGTTTGGATTGAACTCAATACTTACACTTGTCATAATTTCATCAAATTCAATATTGTCTTTTAAAAGATGATAAATATACTCTTCAAAAACAGTTCCCTGTATAAATGGTCTATCATTTTGTTTATCTATTTTTGATAGAAGATTCTTATAGTTATCAAATCCATCAATATTATGTATAGAATTTTTTTGTAGTAAATCTACAAACTTTTTATAGTTTGTCAAATCCTTTGTTAGTTCTAAAATAGTCTCTTTTCTATTTTGTAACTCAAATTTATTCGTATAGCTAAGTATCTCATAACCTATAAGTTTCAAATGATTTTTTATATCAATATTATGTTTAATATTAAATCTTTTCATACTGTTTTTAGTATGTAAGTTGTATGTATTTGCATATCTATCATAAGAGATTATATTAGCTCCATAATCAAGAAGTTTATCTCCAAGAACAATAGCTACAGAACTTAATCCATCAGTAGTGTTTAAATATATATCTTTAGGATTTAGAGAGTGCTTTATTATTGAATCATAACACTCTAATATATCTTCATACTTGTCTTCATTTATTTTCATTGAAATTATCTGAAATTCAACTTTTACATTAGTGTCATGATCTTCGTAATTTTTTAAAAAATAATATTGACCTTTTAATATTTTATCAAACTGTAGTTGATCATATTTACTGTCATCAAAAACTATTATATGCTTTGTAATCTTATCTTTAAACTCAAAAAAAATTGGTAATATAGATGAATGAAAATCCCCTAAAATTGATACTAATGTCATGCTATGTTATCCTTTTTTTAAATATATTAAATTTTTCAATAGAATCTTCATTTTTAGACCAACTTTCAATATTGTCTATATCTATTGTATTTTGATTTGCTACCCATACTGCTTGTATTAAACTTTGTTCATCATCCCAGTGATAATAAGCAGCTAATCTATCTTTGACACAATCTGTAGCAGTCAAAAGTTTTAGTACCCCATATTTTGTACTTATCTCTTCTAACTTATTGACTACACCATCTCCAACGCCTAAAGGACCAGATGGAAACTCTATAAAATATTTTGTATCACTATGTACAAAATATTTTCCATCTTCTTTAAAATCTAATGACTCCATAACCTTTTTTATTTTAAAAAAAGTTTCATTATATCTATTGATAAGATCAAGATCAAATGAAGTATAATCACCACGACTATATATCTCTACACACGAACCACCTGATAAAACAACATCAATTTTTTCTTTTGCTAGATTATCACAAACATAACTTGCTAGTTCTACTATAGTCATATTTTTTATCTTACTCAAAGTGGTTTTCCTTGTCTTCTTGGTCTTTTTCGTATCATAGTTAAATTTTCTAATAACTCTGGTGGATAATACTCTCTTGCTTTTAGTAATAATGCTTTTAATTCTTCCAAAAACATATATCTTGGGTTGAAACTATATACAATTGTTTTTCCAATATTTTTACTTACTAAAATACCACCAACCTCTAACCTTTCTAGTTGTTTTTGAACAGGATCTAGTGTCAATTTATAAAACTTTGCAACTTGAGTAGCATAGCCACTTTCATATGCCAATATATATTGTAAAACTTGTTCTCTACATTTACTTCCAAATAGTGTTTCAAGCATCATATTATCATCTCCTAAACTTATAACCTATATTATAGTATTTATAACCTACTATATAGGTTGTAAATCTAACTTATCCTTTTTAAATACTCAGTGAGTTCTTTTTTTATTTTATCTCTGTATCTTACTGGCTCTAGAACTTCTATGTCTGGTAGCCATGATTTTATGATATTGTCTATATCTTCATCATGTGTTATCTCAAATGATATAAGAAGTGAGCCATCTTTATACTCTTCTAATATAATTTGAGATTGTAAAAACTCTTTTTGTTTAAAATAGTGAGCTATATTTGGATAAACTTTTATTTTTACTTCAAAACTTTGCCCCTCTTCAAACCATGCAGAGTGAATTTTATCTAGTACTTGTTCTATTTGTTTCTGAGATACTTTATGTTTATTTTGCAGTACTTTTATTTTTTTTATACGATCAAGCATAAAAGTTTTGGTCTTTTGATCAACTTCATCTTTTGCAACTAAATACCAGATACCATCATAAGCGGCTATTTTATATGGCTCTACCTCTATATCACCTCTTGTACTTTGTATCAAGATATGATTTTGAAAATGTATAGCATCTTCAAGTTCCTCTATAAGTACTGAGTCTATCTCTATATCTTCTATATCATCTTGTTTTATGAAGTATGGATTAAAATTACTAGGATTAAGTAGTTTTTTTAATGCAGAGTTTGTAAGTTTGTTGAAATCACTTACCTCTTCAAATTGTGAAAGTGCTAACGATACTAACATCATCTCATCAGAGGATAAAAGTGATTTATTAAGTGTAAATCCATCCATAAACATAAACTTTTTATCTATACTTTTAACAATAGGGAAGTTTAAAAGTCTTTCATTTATATCTTTTTGGATAGTTCTAACACTTACATTGTATTCAAGTGCAAACTCTTTAGTGTCATATCTTTCATTATTTGACAGTTTAGATAAAATACCTATAAGTCTAGTAAGAGTTTTGTCATAATCTTTTGCCATTGTATCCCTATCTTTTAAAAATTAGTCTAACTAAACATTATTAATATTTTACTTAAATTTTAACGAATATTTGTTATATATTTATTACAATTATATAAGTAAGTTCCTATGCCACTTGTTAGTAATAGAAGATATATTATACAAAAACTTAAAAAATCAATTTGTAAATTCTTTACACCATTTATAATTATAAATATCGTAAGAGATAAAGATGTAGTTAAACAAAAAGAGATAAAACTCTTTACAAAATATCCACTTGATTTCAAACAACATACTGCTATAGGTTTTGGTTTAATAGCTGTATATTGGAGAAAAAAAAGTATGCTCACTATAAAAAACATGTAAGATATTACATAATTTTCCTCTTTTGTAAAGAATAATAGATAAATAGAAAGTACAAAAAATACTATATTTAGTATTCTATAAATTATGTAAATAAAAAAAGTTTTTGTTAAAAGTAAATTGTATCTCATAGTAATCCTTAATAATTTTTTTTGTATTATAAGGAATACTAACGAATACATTGGTTCGTTTTAAAGTCCTATTAAACTAATCTATCTAATGGTACTTATGTCATATTGCATTTTTAAGCTTATTTTTCCAATAACCACCACCTCCAATTAAAGCAGAGCTCGGAGTTTCTATATCATCCTTATCGTAACTTTTATATAAACCTTTTTCTTTTAGATAATCAATTACTGCTTGAGCATCCCAAACTAAAATATCTAAAGGTCTCTTTTTAAAAAAAGATGCTTCTACAAATCCTGTGTGTACAATTCTTACATCTGATATATTGCAATAGTATGTATTCAAGCCGAACTAATCAAATGCTGACCCTTCCATATCTGATGCTCTTGATAAACTTTCAAAGGTAGTATTCTTTGTCCCAATAAGATAAATTTTATCATCAGTTGTATTCTTTTGTTTTAAATAACCTGTTATCTTATTAGTTTCAATAGGTGTTCCTAGTTGAATTGAAGTGAAAGTGTTCCTCAACCTGTATATAGTAGTAGAATTAAAATAGTTACCAAACTTTGTAATCTTAAACTTAAACAGTTTTTAAATTGGAGTTCCTTGTCTTATGTGATTTTATAGAAAAAATAATTGAATATCTTTTCTAATTTCTTCTGGAGTATAAAATATATTAGCGAATACGTTAATTCGTTAATATATTATTAATATATTTTATATTTTTTTATAATAGGTGGAGATATAATTATATCTCAAAAAAGTCTGCTATAAAAAAGATTTTTAATCTGATATCTAACTATAGTTAAATACAAATTCATCTTTTTTAAAGTCTATTTTAACCTCTCCACCTTTTAGTAGTTTACCAAAAAGTATCTCATCTGTAAGAGGTGTTTTAA
>CBFDEF010000117.1:0-4286 GCA_965603755.1 uncultured Arcobacteraceae bacterium | reverse complement strand
TATATAATCCACAACTTAAAAAAATTAGGGAGTTCAAAGTGTTTGATGTTTTAACAGATTCATTTAAAAGTGTTGTTGGGAAAATTAGATTTAAAGACGATGCTAATGCTTTAAAAAAAGCAATTACAGAGCTAAAAAAATCTTTATTAAAATCTGATGTACACCATAAAACAACAAAAGAGTTAGTAACTCAAGTTGAATTATTAACAAAACAAAATGGTATTGGTCAAGATTCATTTTTAAAAGCACTTCAAACTACTCTAACAAATATACTTACTACTACTGGAAACCAAGGTTTTGTTTATAGTAGTAACTCTCCATTAACAACAGTATTAATGACAGGACTTCAAGGAAGTGGTAAAACAACTACAACTGGAAAACTTGCAAACTATTTAAAAATGAGAAACAAAAAAGTTTTAGTAGCAGCTGCCGATTTACAAAGATTAGCAGCTGTTGAACAACTAAAACAAATTGGTGCTCAAATTGAAGTTGATGTATACTTTGATGAAAATGAAAAAAATCCAGTTAAAATAGCTCAAGCTGCAAAGAAAAAAGCACAAGATGAACTATATGATGTATTATTTATAGATACAGCTGGTCGTTTAGCAATTGATGAAGAGTTAATGGGTGAACTTAAAGATGTAAAAGATGCAGTTAAGCCTGATGAAATTTTTTATGTTGCAGATTCATTAACAGGTCATGATGCAACTAAAACAGCTACATCTTTTAAAGACCAAATTGGTATAGATGGTGTTATATTATCTAAATTTGATGGTGATACAAAAGGTGGAGTTGCTATATCAATTGCACATCAAGTACAAGTACCATTAAGATTTATTGGTATTGGTGAAAAGATGCCAGATATTGAACCATTTATCCCGGATAGAATTGTTTCTAGACTTATGGGTGCTGGTGATGTTGAAGGATTAGCAGAAAAAGCTTCTGCTGTTATTGATGAAAAAAAAGCAAAAGAGGTTACTAAAAAGATTAAAAAAGGTGAATTCAACTTTAATGACTTTTTAGAACAACTTGATATGATGAAAAAACTTGGTTCAATGAAATCTTTACTCGGTATGATTCCAGGTATGGGAAATATGGCAAATCAACTAAAAGATATGGATCTTGAAAGTTCAGGAGAGATTATTAGAATAAAAGCTTTAATTGGTTCAATGACTCCAAAAGAGAAAGAGACTCCAAGTATAATAAATCTTTCAAGAAAAAGAAGACTAGCTCGTGGTGCTGGACTTTCTGAAGTACAAGTAAATAAAATACTTAAACAGTTTAAAAATGCAGCAAAAATGGCTAAAAAAATGGCTGGAAAAGGTGGTATGAAAGATATGCAAAGAATGATGTCTCAAATGCCACAAGGTCAAATACCAAGATAAGTAATTTAACACTTAAGTGTTAAGTGCTAAATATTTTTTGTAATATTTAGCACTTAACATAAAAGTTAAAACAAAAAACAAAAGGAATTAAAATGACAGTAATTAGACTTACAAGAATGGGAAGAAACAAGAAACCATTTTACAGAATCGTTGTAACAGATAGCAGAAAGAGAAGAGATTCAGGATGGATTGAATCAATTGGTTACTACAACCCAGTATCTAACCCAAAAGAATTAAAATTTGATCAAGAGAGACTTGACTACTGGTTAAGTGTTGGTGCTCAACCTTCTGAAAAAGTTGCAAAGCTTACAGCTAAAAAATAATCATTATGATTTTAGATTTTGTTTCTACTTACACTAAAATGATAGTTAATCATCCTGAAGATATAGAGGTTCATATCAATGAGATTGATCCGACATTCTTCGAGATTGTTATAAATGCGAATGATAGTGATATAGGGAAACTTATTGGAAAAAATGGAAATATGATCAATGCTATAAAAACTATTCTTAATGGTTGCAAAGCAAAAGATGGTATCTCTTATAAAATCCAAATATTAGCAAAGTAGAGTCCTAGGCTCTACTTACTATAAACTACACATAGGGTAATTTATGGATAAAATATATGTTGCTAAATTAGGCAAAGCGGTTGGTCTTCAAGGTCAACAAAAACTACACATTGATTCTGATTTTCCAGAACAATTCAAAAAAGATTCTATATTCTACACAGATAAAAATCAAGAACTTAAGATAGAAACTTATAATTCAAAAAATAATACAGTTAAATTTGCTGGAATTGATACTATTGAACAAGCAAAAAAACTTACAAATAGACAACTTTTTGTTTCAAAAGATGATTCAAGAGATATGTGTAATTTAGGTAAGAAACAATTTTTTTGGTTTGATATAATAGGATGTGAAGTTATTGAAAATGATGAAGTTTTAGGTAAGGTTAATGATGTTCAAAGAATGCCATTAAGTGATTATTTACAAATTGAAACAACAAAAGAGTTACAAGATAAAAAGTATTCTGATATTTTTTTATTGCCTTATATTGATGACTTTGTGATTCAAGTTGATATAGAAAATAAAACTATCAATGTAAATGGTGCAAAAGACATACTTGAAGCTAGTTAAATTATGAGATAAATAGAAATGGAGATATTATGATAATAGATATAGTAGAAGATATAAACTATAAAAATATGGTAGAGAAACAAATATTTGAATTATGTGAATATTTAATAAAAAACAATGCAGAGTTTTCAATAACAGCAAATATTAAAGTTATTGAATTTAAACCAAATATGCCAGAGAGTATCTCTAAATCTTTTCAACAATTTACAATGTTTTCATTAATGAACTATACATTTCAGTCAATAGAATTAACTCCAACACATATAACTTTTGAAGCAGGATTTGGTGCTGAGAACTTTGGTGCAGTTGTTACTATACCTTTATTTGCAATTTTTCAAGTTATTATTGATGAGTCAATTTTATTCTTAAATCCAGTTGCTACTGTTGAAAAGTTTTTAAATGAAAAAGAAAATATTGAAAAAGAGACTACTAATCAGCAGATGCGATCTATGAATGCATTTACAATGAATAAAAAAAACAAAGATCTTTTATAATAAAGTAAATGAATTTAATTTCTCTTCAAATAGAAACTTCAAGTGAGTTTGAAGCTAACTTATCTAAACTAATGATATTAATAGATAAGCAAGTTTCAAACTCATTTATATTAGCTCCTGAGCTTTGTTTAAATGGCTATGCCTATGATAGACTTGAAGATGCTGTAAATATCACAAACAAAGCTATTATAGAGCTTGAAAAACTAAGCAAAGATAAAACTATATCTTTAACAATGACTACAAAAAAAAATAACAACTTTTTAAATACACTATTTATATTCCACAAAGGTAAAATAGTACATACCCAATCAAAAAATAAACTTTTTGTTTTAAATGATGAGAGGGTATATTTTACAGCTGGGTCTGAAGATGATATAAAAGTTATTCAAGTTGGAGATTTAAAAGTAGCTTGTTTAATATGTTTTGAATTAAGATTTATTGACCTTTGGAAAAAAATACAAGGTGCAGATTTAGTTCTTATTCCTGCTATGTGGGGTAGTTTACGAAAAGAAAACTTTGAAACACTTACACGTGCTTTGGCTGTTATGAATCAATGTTTTGTACTAGCAGCAGATAGTGCAAATGATGATATGGCTCAAAGCAGTGGTATTATTTCACCTTTTGGAGATCAGTATAGAGATGATTCTAAAGAGGTTTTAATAAAAGAGTTAGATTTAAGAGAGATTAAAAAAATGAGAAGATATATGCAGGTTGGTATAAACTAGTTTATGTACCTATTAAGGTACATAAGCTATTTTATTTATCCCTGTGCTGGCTTCATATCCACACATAAGATTTGCATTTACAACTGCTTGAGATGATGCACCTCTTAAAAGGTTATCAATACTACTATTTATAAATATTGCATCACCATTTTGTTCTACAAATATATCACAAAAATTTGTTCCAGCTGTAGATTTTAAATCAACACAGCTATCTTTAACTCGTACAAACTCACAATCTTTATAATACTCTTTTAAAATTGCTTTTGCATCAATAGAAGCATCATTTAATGTTGAATATATACTTACAAGCATACCTCTAGTAACTGGTATTAAATGTGGTATAAAGTTTATATTTAAATCTTTATCTTCTAATAGTTTCACTTTTTCTTTTATCTCTGGCATATGTCTATGTTTCATAGGGTTATATGCAAACATATTATCATTTACTGTTACAAAATGAGTAGTTTCACTTAGTTTTTTACCAGCTCCACTTACACCACTTTTTGCATCTACAAAAATATTTGTATTATTATCTATATATTTTAC
>CBFDEF010000116.1:0-4329 GCA_965603755.1 uncultured Arcobacteraceae bacterium | reverse complement strand
CCTTTTTTGTTTTTTGATTATAATTTGGATATAATGAGTATAATTAATTAAACAAAAAGGGTAAAAATTTATGGTAAAAATTGTAAATCTGAAAAAGACTTTCGGTTCTAGAACTTTATTTCAAGATATTAACTTATCTTTAGATACAGGTAAAAGATACGGTCTTATTGGAGCAAATGGGGCTGGTAAAACAACTTTTCTTAATATGTTAAGTGGAAAAGAAGAGATCACAGACGGTGAAGTACAAGTTCAAAATGGTAAAAAAGTTGGAGTTTTAGGACAAAATCAATTTGCTTTTGAAGACTTTACACTTGCAGATGCTGTTTTATATGGAAATAAAAAACTTTTTGATGCTATCAAAGAGAAAGAAAAACTATACTTAGAAGAGTACACTGATGAGATTGGTGATAGACTTGGTGAGTTAGAGATGGTATGTTGTGAAGAGGATCCAACATATGAATATGATGTAAAGATCACAAAAATTCTTGAAACTGTAGGTTTTCCAGCTTCTCAACAAACTGAGCTAATGTCTACAATTACAGGTGGAGATAAATTTAAAGTTTTACTTGCACAAGTTTTATTCCCTAAACCAGATGTATTATTTCTTGATGAGCCTACAAACAACCTTGATATGACAACAATCTCTTGGCTTGAAAATCAATTACAACATCATGATGGAACAATGGTAGTTATTTCACATGATAGACACTTTTTAAATGCTGTATGTACACATATTCTTGATGTAGATTTTAAAAAGATTAGAGAATTTACTGGTTCTTATGATGATTGGTATATAGCATCAACTGTATTAGCTAACCAAGCACAAGTTGATAGAGATAAAAAGATGAAAGAGAAAGATGAACTTGAAGCGTTTGTTAGAAGATTTAGTGCAAATGCATCTAAAGCAAAACAAGCAACATCAAGACAAAAACAACTTGATAAGTTAGATATTGAATCTATTGCTGTAAGTTCTAGACGTGATCCATCAATTGTATTTAAACAAGAAAAGCCTGTAAGTAAAGAGGTTTTAGAGTTTAAAAACATATCTAAATCATTTGATGGTGAAGTTGTACTAAAAGATGTTAGCATGATGGTAGAAAAAGGCAATAAAATAGCTTTAATAGGTCCAAATGGAGCTGGTAAAACTACTCTTTGTGAAATTTTAATGGAAAATATGAAGCCTGATGAAGGTGAAGTAAAATGGGGTGCAACATCTACTGTTAGTTATTTTCCTCAAAACTCAACAGATTTAATTAAAGGTGATATTACACTTTATGATTGGTTAAGAGATTTTGATAGAGATGCTGATATTGCTGAGATAAGAAACTGTTTAGGAAGAATGCTTTTTAATGGTGAAGAGCAAGAAAAAAGTGTTATAAAGTGTTCTGGTGGTGAAAAACACAGAATGATGCTAAGTAAAATTATGCTAGAAAAAAGAAACTTTTTACTTTTAGATGAGCCAACAAATCACCTTGATTTAGAAGCTATTATTGCTTTAGGTGAAGGGTTATTAGCATTTGAAGGGACAGTTATTTGTGTTTCTCACGATAGAGAGTTACTTGACGCATTTGCAAATAGAATTATAGAGATACAAGAAGATGGTAGTATTATCGATTTTGATGGTACTTACGAAGAGTTTTTAGAGTCAAAAGAAGCTTAATACCGTGACAGGATTAACATTCTCATTATCTATCGTTATTTTATTAACTATCTTCTTTCTTAGATTTAGAATAACTAAATTTTTAACTAATAGTTTTAAATTTGAATTTCAAAGTGAGTGGATAGTATATATACTTAGTATATTTTTTATTATAGTTATAGCTATGGGGATGCTTCTTGATGACACGAAGAATAAGTATAGTGAGGTAAGTGAAGGTTTTAAAAATTTAAAGCCAAAACAAGATGATAGACCAAACCCATTATTTGATATAAACACATATTGGTAATAAAAATAGAAGACTAAATATTCTTTAAGAACTATTTAGATACAATTACGGAAATTTAACAACTCAAGGAAAGAAAAAATGGCAAGAAGATGTATGCTTTCTGGTAAAGGTCCAATGTCTGGAAATAACGTAAGTCACGCGAAAAACAGAACAAAAAGAAAATTTTTACCAAATTTAAGATCAGTTAGAATCAGTTTAGAAGATGGAACAACAAGAAAGATAAAAATTTCTGCAAAAGAACTTAGAACTCTTAAAAAGAATTCATAAGTAAAAAATAGATGTTTTTATGAACTACATAAGAAACATCAAACGAGCTCTGGGTTGGGAATATAGAAACACCAAGCCAGAGTTCGATTTAAACAAAGAGATTTACTCTCAATTTAAACACTTTAGACTCCCTTTAATTTTATTACAAGTAATTATGATGGTTGGTACCATAGGATATATGGTTATTGACGATTTTCCAATACTTGATGCAATATACCAAACGGGTATAACATTTACTACCGTTGGTTTTGGTGAAATAAATAATATTTCTCAAGCAGGAAGACTTTTTACAATAACACTAATAATATTTGGATTTTTAATATTTACACTATCAATAACAGCACTTATTCAAGTATTAGTTAGAGGAAAGTTTTTAGATCTTTATAAGGAACGAGATATGTTATATAAAATAGCAAGACTTAGAAATCATTTTGTAATATTCAATCATAATGAATATACCGTACAACTAGCAGAACAGTTTAAACAAAGTCACATACCATTTGTAATTGTTGATCCAAGCGATGATATGGAAGAGATTGCAAATAAACACAACTATCCTTATTATATTAAAGAGGAAACATATACAGAAAAAGCTTTTTTAAAGTCACATCTATCTAGTGCAAAAGGGGTAATATCATTATCAAAAAATATCTCTGATAGTATTACAATTATAGCTTCTGTTAGGCTTTATGAAAAAGAGTTAGGTAGAAAAATACCTTTTTTAATTATTTGTAATGCTGAATCTAAAAAAGATGTTGAAAGACTAAAAAAACTAGGTGCAAATAAAGTTGTAGCCCCTCCTGAGCTTATGGCAAAAAGAGTAAGTGCTATGGCTATTCGTCCAGATATGGAAAATGTTTTAGAAGAGTTTATGTATAAAAAGAATACTCCTATTGATATGGAAGAGATTCATATCAATAACGATAGCTGGTTTTTAGATCATGAGATAAAAGATGCTCACTTAAGAGATATGCTAAAGGTAAGTATAATTGGTATTACTGAAGAGGATGGAAACTTTATACAAACTCCTACAGGAGACACGAAAGTAACTAAAGGGTGTAAACTATTAGTTGTTGGAAATCAATCTGGTATATTTAAAGCTAAAAAGCTTTTAAACCATAAAGAAGAACCAAAAAATATTTATAAATTTGATAAAAAAAAGGATAAGTCATATGTTTAGTATTTTCCCTATAAAAGGTAATTTATCTGATATTGAAGGATTTTATTGTGATGGTATAAGTGGCGGTCTTAAACCTAAAGGTGCTTTAGATATGGGATTTATCTATAGTGATAGTTTATGTGATATAGAAGCAGTTTTTACAAGTAATAACTTTAAAGCTGCACCGTTGCGTCACTATTTAAAATATGACGAAAGCTTTCAAACAAATTTTATATTAATTAACTCAAAAAATGCAAACGCAATGACAGGACAAAGTGGAATTGATGATATAGATGAACTTTTTTCAGAGTTACAAAATAAGTTTCCTAAAATAGAAAATCCAATTATGAGTAGTACGGGTGTTATTGGTGTTAGACTTCCAAAAGATAAAATATTATCAAATGCACTGAATTTTAATCTTACTAATAAAAATGGGGAAAACTTATCTAAAGCTATTATGACAACAGATAGCTACCCTAAAAGCTGTTTTTATGAAATTAAATTGGAAGATGGGACATCATTTAAAATTGGTGCATCAGCAAAAGGTGCAGGGATGATAAATCCAAACCTAGCAACTATGTTATGTTTTATATGTACAGATGCCAATATCCCTAAAGATGATATGAAAGAGTTATTGCATGAGAACTCTATTACAACATTTAATGCAATTAGTGTAGATGGAGATACTTCTACAAATGATACTGTATTATTAATGGCAAATAAAAAATCAAATTCTTATGATAAAGAGGCTTTTAAAGAGGCTTTACGATTAGTTATGCACGATATGGCAATGATGATGGTAGCAGATGGAGAGGGTGCAAAAAAAGCTGTTGCATTTGAAATAAATGGTGCATTAAATAATGAAGATGCACAAGTTGTATCTAAAGCATTATCAAATTCACTTTTAGTAAAAACTGCTTTATTTGGAGAGGATCCAAACTGGGGTAGAATAGCTTC
>CBFDEF010000115.1:0-4402 GCA_965603755.1 uncultured Arcobacteraceae bacterium | reverse complement strand
TATTTTCTATTTGAATTGTTGAGTATCTTTTTCCTGCAATTTTAAATATTTTTGAACTTCTACCAATAAGTTTAAACTTTTCATCATACTTTTCAATGTAGTCAAATGTTTGTATTTTGCCATCAGTATTTTTAAAACCATTTTCATATAAAATATTTGATACAAATGGTGATTTTATTTTTAACTCACTTTTTTCATTTGTAGAAATATTTACACTTTCTAATGGTGTCCATAACTCTTCTAGATTTTTTTTATAGGCTATACCACTTGTTTCGGTTGATCCAAATAGCTGGATGATATTTGTATTGAACTTATTTATAAACTCTTTTGTATCCTCTTGGTTCAGTGGTGCAGTTGAACTTATAAATAATGATGATTTTAAATCTTTATTCTGAGATGTTTTATTTAGTGATTTTATATATAAAGGTGTAGTTACAACTAAACTATTATCTTCAATTGTATTAAGTAAATTATTTGGAAGAAAATGTTCTTTTAAAATTATATCTAAATCATTTAAAAGTGGATAAATAAGTCCAATAAGTGTACCATAAATATGTATGAATGGAACAGTTACTATTACTTGTTTTATATTGTATTGTTTAACAAGTTTTGTAAAAACTTTTATCTCTTCTTCTAAATTGTATATTGTTTTTAAAGCACCAACAGGGTTACCTGTACTTCCACTAGTAAAAAACATCATTGAAAAATCTTTCTCTTTAAATATGTTTAAATTTTGCTCATCTATTTTTTTAGATAATATTTTATTTGTATTATCATATAAAATTATTTTTTTATCAAATTTATATGCTTTAATAATATTTATTGCATTTTTTTCTTTTGAAGATGAATTTATTAATGTTATATCTTCATCTAAATTGTTTTGACTTATAGTGTCTATATTATGAATATTTTTAGTTCCATCATCATTTAAAATTTCAATTTTCAATTTCAATCCTTTTTAAAAAAACAAACTTTCTATGTATAAATTGTATAATACCAGCAGTAATAAATAATATATACCACCCAATAGAGCTATAAAATAACCAAAAATTTGCATTTGTATCTACAAATATAATGGTATGTACTATAATATTTATAAAGCTTATTACTATCCAAAATAGTGTTGATTTATGTATATACTTTTTCTCTTCATCTGATATATTATTTTTAGTGAGTTTTTGAGCAAAATATAAAATCATAGACTTTTTTTTGATATAAGATAAGATCATTAAGATTGTAATAATTGATGATATAATAAGAGGAAAAGCTTTTAAAACTAAAACTTCTTCTAATGTTGAATTAAAATATTTTAATGAAAAATATATAATAGGTGCATAGAGTAAAGATAAAATAATTCTCATAAATTTATCGAACCATTGCTCCACTTATATTTAAAACTTCACCGCTTACGTATGTAGCATCTACACCTATAAAATACGCACATGATGCCACCTCTTTGGCTTTACCAAATCTTTTAAGAGGTATAGCCTTTTTAAGCTCTTTTGTATTTGGAAGATTTTCAATCATTTCTGATTCTATAATACCAGGTGCAAGTGCATTTACACGAATATTGTATCTTCCAAGTTCAATAGCAAGTGTTTTTGTAAAAGCTATAACTCCACCTTTAGATGCTGAATAGTTAGCTTGACCACTATTTCCACATATTCCAGAGACAGAAGCTACATTTACAATACTACCTTTTTTTTCTCTAATCATATTTTTTGAAATAAGTTTAGTTATATAGAAATTTGCATTTAGGTTTATAGATATTACATCTTCCCATTCTTCATCTTCCATAAAGAAAAATAGATTGTCTTTTATAATACCAGCATTGTTTATTAGAACATCAACTTTTAAGTTTTCTAAAGCATTTTTGATAGATATTTTATCTTTTAGATCAAAAGTTATTAGTTCACCATCTTTTATCTCTTCTAGTAGCTCTTTGGCTTTAGTGATATTTGAGTTGTAATGTATATAAACAAAATATCCATTTTTAGAATATTCTCTTACTATCTCCCTCCCTATTGAACCAGTTGCTCCTGTTATTAATACTTTTTGCATTTTTTAAATAAACTTTCCATCTTTTATAAGAACTTTGATATTTTTAATATCTCCATCCATTCTTCTATCTTCTAGAAGTGGTTTTACTATTTTTCTAGTTTCTTCATGTATATTTTTAAGATGTGGTGATACTTTCTCTACCCCTCTTATATTTACAGCTTGTGCCATACCTATAAATGCAATAGAGAGCATATTATGTAAATCTGGCATCATTTTTGCAAAATCATTAGCAGCTGTAGTTCCCATAGAAACTTTATCTTGATTTAAAGATTCTGTTGGTCTTGAGTGTATTGAAGCAGCAGTTGTATTTTTTATAACATCAGCACTTAGTGAGCTAAGACTAATCTGCATAGCTTTAAATCCATGGAAAAATGGTTCTTTGGATAGTTTTAAGTTTTCCCCAAGACCTCTGTTAAACTTATGGTCAACTAATAAAGCAAACTCTTTATCCAATAGATCTGCTAAATTTGCAGCACAAATTTTAAGTGTATCCATAGCATGTGCTACATAACCACCATAGAAGTTTCCTGATGTATAAATAACTTTGTTCTCGCCATCTATTAAAGGGTTGTCATTTACAGAATTTATCTCTGTTTCTACCCAGTTTTTAGATATTTCTAAATTGTCTCTTATTACACCTAATACTTGTGGTGCACATCTCATAGAGTATGTATCTTGAATATTTAGATTATTATCAGCAAAAAATTTATCATATCTATCATCTCTACCATGAGTTAGTTTTGATCCGCTGATTTTTGTTTGTATATTTTTTGCAGATTTTATCTGTCCAGAAAATGGTTTTGAATCATGTACAAAATCAGATACAGGGGTATCATCACCTAATAAAACTTCAAACATACCAGCAACATAAGACTCCATAGAATCTAAAATAACCTCAAACTCCTCAATAGCTTTAAGGGCAATAGCAGACATAATAGTTGTACCATTCATAATAGCTAATGCCTCTTTTGGTTCAAAAACATATGGCTTTATATCAAGTTCATTATAAACTTCCATAACATCTTTGATTTCACCTTTATAGTATACTTCTCTCTCCCCGGCAATTACTGCAGCTATATATGATAATGGTGTTAAATCTCCACTAGCACCAACAGAACCTTGAGAGGGGATAACAGGTATAATGTCTTTTTGAATCAACATCTCTAACCTATGTAAAAGATTCATTGAAACACCAGAACGGGCTTTACTTAAAGATATAGTTCTACAAATAACTGCGTATCTACAAACTTCATAACTTAAATTCACACCTATACCACAACCATGAAATCTAAATAGATTTACTTGTAAAGTTTGTGCATCTTCATAGTCAACATAATTTCTACCAGCATCTCCATATCCAGTAGTAATACCATATATAGGTTTACCTTGTTTAATAGTATCCATCATAAAATCATGAGTATGATTCATAAATGTAACAAATTGTTTATCATCTGATATTTTTACATTTGAGGCATTTGTAATCTCATCTAAAGTTATTGTTCTTTTGTCTATTGTTAAGTTCATTCTTTTCCTATATTTTTCATTTATTTTTTCCACAATTATATTTATTTCTTCCAGAAATTATAAAAATTTAGCCATTGGTTTGGATAAATTTTTAAAATCTCTTCATATTTTTTAATATAAGTTTTTAATCCTTGAAGGACAGCCTCTTTCTCATTTAATGTTTTATCCATATCAATTTTGATCCACTCTATTTTATACTCTTGAATCCCTGTTAAAACAATAAAATATACTAAAATTGGCTTGTTTGTTTTATATGCTATTTGAAATGGGTTTTTATTAAAGTTTGCATTTTCTCCTAAAAAATCCATAGCCAATTCAGCTTTTTCATTTGAAGCTCTATCTGCCATTATTGCAACCACTTCATTTTTTATTAAA
The DNA here is from genome assembly GCA_965603755.1 of uncultured Arcobacteraceae bacterium. Taxonomy (GTDB): domain Bacteria; phylum Campylobacterota; class Campylobacteria; order Campylobacterales; family Arcobacteraceae; genus JAIOSF01. The sequence goes on along the minus strand of CBFDEF010000115.1, from coordinate 442 downwards.
GCATTTGCAATTTGAATTGAAACATTTAAAGTTCCACTACTTAAATCTATGATATGAGTATTTGACACTTCCTCTATAGAATTTTCAATCTCTTTTATCCCATTCATCATGGTTTCTTGCATAACAACATTTATTTTATTTTTTACATTTGCAGAGTTTACAGAAGCTGCCCATCCACCAAAATGTGAAAAAAGTAAAACTGCACCATCATTTAGTATTTGTGTTGGAGTTTCCTCATCTTCAAATCTAAAGGTATAATTATCTATATCAACTTTAGATATAAATCTATCAACCATACAAATAGCAAATATACGCAAGTGTTCATAGTATATTTTATTTGTCATTTTTATACCTAGATGATTATAATATATATTTAAAGCGTCTTTAACATTTGATGCAAACAAAAAATAAAAAAAAGTGATAGGATACATTAAATTGTAAA
>CBFDEF010000114.1:0-4446 GCA_965603755.1 uncultured Arcobacteraceae bacterium | reverse complement strand
TTTTCTTAAAAAAGTTGGTGATCTAAAAACTATGAGTTTTGGAGAGAAAGATATATCTTTTTTTAAAAACCCAAACAGTGCAAAAGTAGCTATCTTTGAATCTAAAATGGATTATGCAGCAGCTTATCAACAAATGCCCTTAGATGATGTAAATGTAATAATAGCAAACAGTTCTAGTAATAATAAGAAAGTAGCAGATTTATTAAAAAAAGAGAACTTGACAAAAGAGCTTATGTTTTTTAATCAGAATGACTTAGCTGGCTATAAATTTGTAAGAGATGTAGCAAAAGATACATTTAAATCTATATCTTTTAATACATTAAGTGAATACGGAAAAGATATAAATGATATTTTACTAAATGGTGAAAAGATTGCAGATAGAATTGAAGTATCAAGTGTTGAAAAGTTTGAACAAATATCAAATGCTTTATCCAGCATTCAAAAAGCTCAAAATAGTAAGCCTGTAGTAGTTACTAAAGAAGATTTAAGAGAATCAAACAGCAGTATTATTGAGCAATCACATAATAAAACTAGTGAGATACAAAGATAAATAAATTAAAGTTTTTCAGCTAGAGATTTAGTCTCTTGCTCATGAATTAAATCTTTTTTTAATTCATAAATCAGTTTTATTTCATTTATTGAAATATTATATTTTTTACACATAGCACCTATTTTTAATAGTTCTAGCTGTTGTGGATTATTTTTTGACATTGATTTGATAGTCGGTTCTTTTTTATTACAGAATTCACCTATCTCTTTATATGTTATATTCAACTTTTCATACCTTTTTTATTTAAAAAGTATTATATATCATACTTCTTTAAAAATACATTAAGGTATGAAATGATATACTTTTATTATCAAGAAAGTATGAAAACAAACAAAAAGGATTAGAAAATGAAAAGATTAAAATTAATTGCAATTAGTACAGTTGCAGCAGCGGTATTAAGTGGATGTAGTGGGGTTGATGAAGATAGATTAGCAGAACTAACTGGCAATAAGAATTTTCAACAGGTTAAACAGTCATATATCTCAGCTAGGGCACTTGACAAAACAGAAAATGTAAAAATTTACAAATACTTGCTAGAAAAAAATGGAGAAAAGGCTCAAGCAACTTTCAATTTTAAGATGTTTGAAAAACAACTTGATCAACAGTTTTTAAAACAAAAAGATATATATGAAAAAAAGATGAATTTGATTACAAAACAAAATAATGATTTGATTGCAAGATCAAAATCTAAAGGGTTTGATATTCAATATAAATATATACATAATTTGAAAAAAGAATTAAAACAAACTCATATATTATCAACAGGTTCATATTATTTAAAAACTGTATACATCCCATTTTTAGGCAGTGAGATTTCCAAATTAAAAGAACAAAGAAAAATCAAGAGGAATGAAGAAGAAGCCGAGAGAAGAGCGAAAAGTGGTGATATATTAGCAAAACGAAAAGCGTATCAAAAAAAATTATTTGAGATGAAAAAAGCAGCAGAAAACCAAAATAAATAAAAAGGGAAAACATGAAAAATTTACTACAAAAAATTGCTTTAACCCTGTATCGCACAGTCGATGCTACAGGGTTTACTTACAACATAATTAAAGACTTAAATGTATATATAAGATATATATACTATATATTATTTCCTATATCTTTATTTTTTACAATTAGCATGATTGGTTCTTTAATAGATTTAAGTGCTTATTATTCAACTAATCCTAAGTTTGTGATTATTGTCATTTTACTTGGAAAATTAGGACTCTATGTGGCTACTTTTGTTTCATCATTGATTTTCGTGCATACAGCCGGAGTATTCGGAAGCCTAGCCGGAAATCATTCGGAAGGTTTTGTGAAGTAAAAAATCTTGACTGAAATTATATCATAACTTCCGAATGATTTTATTTCTTACCAATTTTTGACCTTAATTTTCTCATAGATTCACCCTCTAATTCTATCCTATGAGATGAGTGAACAACTCTATCTAAAATTGCATCAGCAACTGTGTCGTTATTCAGATAATCATACCATTGTGAAACAGGTAATTGTGATGTAATTATTGTTGAATTTAATTCTGTTCTATCTTCAATAATTTCAAATAAATTTGTAGCATCATCTGTCGAGATTTGAGATACCCCAAAGTCATCTAAGATAAGTAATTGAAACTTTGAGTATCGTTTTAATAAATTTGTATATGTACCATCAGCACGTGCTAGTTTTATATCTTCGAGAAGTGTTGGAACTCTCATATAACATACTTTAAATCCATCTTGTATAGCTCTATTTGCAAATGCTTGTGCTACATAAGATTTACCAGTTCCAGTTTTACCAGTAATAATAATATTCTGATAGTTACGTATGAAGTTTAAATTTGATAAATCTAAGATTGTAACTTTATCAAGTTTCCTTTTACTGCTATAATCTATATCTTCAATGCAGGCTTGTTTATCTTTAATTTTAGATGCTCTTAGATTTGTTTTAATTCGTTTGTTATGTAAGAATATATCTTGTGCCTCGAGAAGATTATAAAGTCTCTCATCGAAGCTTAACTGTTGATAGTTAGTATCTTCAATTTGACGCAAGTATGCATCTTTTAATCCTTGATAGTTTAAATCATTTATTTTATTTAATATTGTTGTTTGGTTCATAATTTTGTTTCCTTTATTTATTGATAATAGTCTTTACCACGTATATTTTTATGGTTATTGAGTACACTATTTGTTATATTATTTGCTGGTTGCATATAAAGTTTTTTTGATAGGATTGATTCTATTGATTTTGTGCTAGTTGCATTTATAGATATAGCATACTGCAGTGCTAAGTTTAGCTCTAATTTACCATACATTTTTGATAGTGACAATATTGCTATTATACTTCTATATGCTTTTACAGGGTATGTAGCTGTATCTAATCTATTTTGAACAAACTCTTTTGCACTACTACCTATTGATGCTGCCCAGATTAAAAGTCTAGTAGGATTCATCTTCTCATTTTGATATTGATGATTAAGTGGCATATGCTCTTTTAGTGTCGATGTATCATTGACTCTTCTTAATCTTGGATGTGTAGCTATTAATTTTGATTTATGATAAATCTCAACTAATGTTGTAGAGTATTTTATATCAACTTTTTCTTTTAGATATTTAAATGGTACTGAGTAGAAACATTTTAATAGCTCTATATGATAATCTATATTTACAGTTGCTATTTTAAACTCTTTATAGATATATCTATTTGCAGGTAGATCTAATAAATATTGTTTCTCATCTTCATTAAATAATTGAGTTCTACTTTTATTTAGTTTCTTCATAACTTTATCATTATAAATATCTAACAATGGATTGATAGCTTGATTTATCTCATCAACACTAAAAAATGTTCTATTTCTAAAGATAGCTAATATCCATCTTTGGATTGCTTGAACACCTTGTTCTGCTTTGGCTTTATCCTGTGGCTTCCTTGGTCTTGCTGGTTCTATTGCACAGTTATAATGACGAGATAGTTCTGCATAGCTTTCATTTAATACTATCCCTTTCTTATTGTTTGAGATAACTGCACTTTTTAGATTATCAGGTACCATTATTTTTGGCACTCCTTCATAAAATTCAAAGGCTAATACATGTGATTTTATAAAATCTTCTTGCTTTTGTGATGGTGTTCCATGTACAAATGTATATCCACTTACTCCTAGGACACTTACAAATATTTGAGCTTTAGTTATCTCCCCTGTTATATTATCAACAACTGGTACAGTTAATCCACTATAATCTACAAACATCTTTTCTCCTGCTATATATGTTTGTCTCATAGTTGGATTTAATCTCTTCTTATATCTACTATAATGCTCTTTAAACTGACTAAGTCCATAACCATCAGGGTGCTGTTCTTTATACTCTTGCCACAATAAAGTAAATGTTACTCCTCTTTTAGATAGTTCCTTTGATAAATAATTCATATCAGGCATTGGTCTTGATATATTTTTTAAATCTTTTCTTCTCTCTGGGAATAAGAGTTGATAGATTACATCTTCATCCATAGCTAATATCTCGTCTATTGTATATTTAGTTATTTCAAACCTTTTACAATAATCTGATGCTGTTGACTTTGGGGTATTTGTTGCTACTGCTATCTTTGGAAATGACAGTTCTACGATATACCTAAGTTTCAGTATATCTTTTATTTTTTTCATGGAAATCCTTCTCATTTTACACCTTTAATTTTATTAAAAGTGTAATGTAATTTTTAGGATTTTTTACTTCTTTTTATTTTCATAAAATCTCAGCCGGTCTAAAACTATTTTCTTCCGAATGTTTTCCGGCTAGCTTTACGAATCAGCTCCGGCTAGCCTTCCGGATGTTGACCGACTGAGCTTCCGAATGGCTCCGATTTTTGCAGGTATTCCATTTATAGCTAAATGTTAAGTAAATTGATTATCAAATATTTTAGAA
>CBFDEF010000113.1:0-4468 GCA_965603755.1 uncultured Arcobacteraceae bacterium | reverse complement strand
TTTAGTTCTATTCTTATTTGTTCTGCTTTGTCTTTATCTGGAAATAGATGAGGTAGTTTATAGCTAAGCCATAAATATAGTGAGATTTTTTTAACTTCATCTTCTGCTAATAGTAAATCTTTTTGTGTTTTAGCAATACCAGAAGTTTTCGTCGATACTCTATATCTTGTAACTGTATGATTTAAAACAGCATTTACATAATTTATATACCCATTTTTAATAAGTGGTGACCTTGTATTTATAGGAGCCGAACTTAACATATATTTATCTTCTAAACTTAACTCTGGTTTATTGTCTAGAATCTCAGCTAATTCAATCATAAGTTTTATATTAGTAGCTTCAAATGGACCATCAAATTTCATATGTTTTAAAAAGTATTTTAATATCTTTGTTAAACTTTTTGTTTCTAACATTGTAGATAGTTCCTCTACTTGTGAGGATGTGGCTTTTACTTTTACAGGTGGTTTAATCGTTGACATTGGAGATGTAAACATATCGGCTATGTGTTTAAGTACATTACCAGTAGTTGCACCAATATGACCAATTTCATGGTGACCATATCTTCCTGCCCGACCAGCTATTTGAATAACCTCGTTTGGTAATAGTTTTCTTTTACTAATTCCATCAAACTTTGTATCAGTAGTAAAAAGTAGAGTTTGTATTGGAAGATTAAGCCCCATAGCTATAGCATCTGTAGCTACTAAAATATCACTTTCACCGTTTCTAAATCGTTTTGCCTCTTCTTTTCTAACCTCAGGACTTAAGTTACCGTATAAAACTGAAACAGTATGGTACTTACTCAGCTTTGCTTTTATAGCAAGTACATCTTTTCTACTAAAAGCTATAAGTGCAGTAGCTTTTTGAATATCTCTTAAAGCTATATGTTTATCTAAAACTTGTAATGGATTTTTCCTTTTAAATCTAACTATCTCTAACTCTTCATCTAAATAAGAGGCTATTTTTTTAACAATATCAAGTGCATTTACACTCCCTGTCATAATAACTTTTTTAGCAGGTGAACCTAAAATCGCATTTACCCATGCCCAACCTCTATCATCATCTGCTAACATTTGAACTTCATCTATTACACAAACATCAACCTCAAGGTTAAAGTTAATCATCTCAATAGTTGAACATATATGTCCAGCATCTTCATCAAATATCTCCTCTTCTCCTGTTACAAGAGAAGCTGGTACTCCAGAACTAACTAAGCTTTCATAGTTTTCTAAAGCTAAAAGTCTTAAAGGTGCAAGGTATGTACCAGTATCAGCATCTATCATCTCTTTCATTGCATTATATGTTTTACCGCTATTTGTAGGTCCCACATAAAAATATAGTTTTCTATTTAATTCACGAGCCAGAGGGTATAGTGCTTTTATATCACAGTTTAATAGTTGTTTTAGTTGGTCTTTAAAGTTTTTATTTATCATCTGTTATAATAGCATATTTCGAGTTATAAAAAACTCTATATAGATTTGTTTTAATTAAATGAGCCAATAATAAAGAATGGCAAGGATATAAAAATGTTTAAAAAAGTATTAGTAGGAAGTTTATTATTTACAAGTTTCCTATTTTCATCAACTATAAATATAGCAGTTGCTGCAAATGTGAGTTATGCTATAGATGATTTAAAAAAAGAGTTTAATAAACAGTATCCAAAAACAAAGGTTAGAGTTACCCTTGGAAGTAGTGGAAAACTAACAGCACAGATAAAAAACGGTGCACCATATACACTTTTTATGTCAGCAAATATAAACTATCCTCAATATTTATATAAAGAGGGGATTGCTATAACAAAGCCAGTTATATATGCCAAAGGCGGTTTAGCAATCTTAAGTAATAAAAAACAAGACTTTACTCAAGGTATAAAATTAGTTGAAAATAAAAAAATAAAAAAAATAGCAGTAGCAAATCCAAAAACTGCACCATATGGAATAGCAACAGTGCAAGCTTTAAAAAACGCTGGAGTGTATGAGAAGATAAAGAGCAAGTTTATATATGGAGAATCAATATCTCAAACAGTTTCTTATGCTGTTACTGCTGCTGATATTGGGTTTATAGCAAAGTCATCACTTTATAGTCCTAGAATGTCTAAATATAAAAAAGGTATCAATTGGGTAGAAGTTGATCCAACACTATATACACCTATAAGTCAAGGGATTGTGATACTTAAAAATGCTAAAAATAATAGTGAAGTTGATGCCTTTTATAGATTTATCTTAAGTAAAAAGGCCAAAGAGATATTAGAAAAGTTTGGATATTTAGTACCATGAGTAGTTTAATAGCAATAGTAAAAGAGATACAAAGTTGTGATAGTTTACATATTGTAAAGTTTGAGATTAATGATCAAGTTTTATCTATGATGAGTTTAGACTTAAACCAGAATATAAAAATAGGTACTAAAGTAAAACTAGCAGTAAAGCCTACACATATAGCAATTGCAAAAAACTTTTCTGGAGATGTAAGTTATTCAAATAAACTAGACTCTACAATTAAATCAATTGAAAATGGAAAGCTTCTTAGTAGTATAACTTTGAGTTTTTATGATAATACTTTAGAGTCAATTATAACTGTTAATTCATCTAAAAAAATGGATTTAAAAGTAGGGGATAAAGTAACTGCTTTTATAAAAGCTAGTGAGTTATCAATAGGTAAAGCTTTATAATGCTTGAAACACTTTCAAATTTAGAGTTTGCCCCATTTTTACTATCTTTTAAACTAGCAGGGTTAACTACTATTATACTATTTATTATAAGTGTACCACTTGCTTGGTATCTATCTCAAACTAAATCAAAAGTAAAACCATTTTTAGAAGCATTAACGGCACTTCCTATTGTATTGCCACCATCTGTTTTGGGATTTTATATACTTGTGGTACTTTCTCATAACTCGCCAGTTGGCTCATTTTTTGAAGATATGTTTGATATAACACTTGTGTTTAACTTTAGTGGACTTGTAATTGCAAGTTGTTTTTACTCTCTCCCTTTTATGGTTCAACCTTTACAAGGTGGTTTTGAATCTATAAATAAAAATATGTTAGAAGCTAGTTATGTAGCAGGAAAAAGTAAACTAGAAACTATATATAAAGTAGCCCTACCAAATATAAAACCAGCGATGATGACAGCTATAATTATAACATTTGCACATACAGTTGGTGAGTTTGGTGTAGTTTTGATGGTGGGTGGAAGTATCCCCGAAGAGACAAAAGTAGCATCGGTGGCAATCTATGAGATGGTAGAAGTAATGGACTATACAGGTGCTCATATTTATAGTGCTATTATGGTTGTGATTAGCTTTTTAGTTCTACTTAGTGTTTATATATTTAATGCAAAGCAGGGTAAAAAGCTAGGGAAATTTTAGTGATTAGGCTACTGTTTTATATTATAATATTTTTTGCTATTGTTTACTTTATAGTATGGTTAAAAAGTAGATTTAATAGACTAAAACCTGAACTAAAAAAGAAAATACTTTACTTTGGTATGTTTAAAATAATACAGATTTTTAAAGCAAAATGGTATCTAATAGTAACCATTTTGTGGCAAGTTTTAAAACAAATAATTAAAAAATAAGGATACAAAATATGAATGTTTCAGATGCCCTAAAAAAAAGAAAATCAGTAAGAGCATACTTAGCTAAAGATGTTGAAAAAGAGAAAATAGAACATATCTTAAATCACGCAAAACACGCACCATCAGGGGTAAATACCCAACCGTGGCAAGTATGTGTTGTAGGAAAAGATGCTAAAAAAAGATTAGATGAGAAGATGATAAATGCTTTTTTATCAAATGAAAAAGAGAATATGGACTATCAATACTATCCATTAGTATGGAGTGAAGTTTATAAAAACAGAAGAAAAGAAACTGGTTTACAGATGTATAAAACTTTAGAGATCACAAGAGAAGATAAAGATAAACAACTTAAACAATGGACAAAAAACTATGATGCTTTTGGTGCACCTGTAGTTTTGTATTTTTTTATTGATAAAGATATGGAAAAAGGTTCATATATAGACTATGGTATGTTTTTACAATCAATCGCATTAGTAGCAGTTGAACTTGGACTTTCTACTTGTATACAAGCAGCACTTGCTCAATATCCAGACCTAGTAAAAGATGAACTAAATATCCCAAAAGATAAAGTACTACTTTGTGGAATTGCCCTTGGATATGAAGATAAAGTTGATGTGGTAAATAGCTACCGTACTTCTCGTGTAGAGATTAATGAGTTTTGTGAATTTTATGAATAAAGAAAACTTATTGATAGTAATATCAACAGATAATGTAGATTCGATTATGAAGTTTCCTCTTCTTTATGGAGGGGTTAGTATCCCTAGGGATTATTGGAAAAGAGTACATATTATGTTTTGGGGTGCATCTATAAAAGAGGCAAAGGTAAATACAGATATAAGAGATAAAGTAGTTGAGATGATAAAAGATGGCGCTGAGTTTAGTTCTTGTGTTGTTTGTGC
>CBFDEF010000112.1:0-4521 GCA_965603755.1 uncultured Arcobacteraceae bacterium | reverse complement strand
TCAAATGAAGCTATAATATTTTCTTTGTTTTCATCATAAATATTAAGTGTAGTATCTTTCGATTTACAAGGGAAGTATGCATATAAAACAATAGGATCAAAGATATTTTTCTCTAAAAATTCATCTTTTAAATCATCATAAATCTTTTGAACAACTTCTTGCTCATGTTTTAAAAACTCATCTTTATCTTGCTTACCTTTTTTATATCCCCACCTTTGACGAAATAGAACTCTATGATTTATCCAATCAAATGCTAAAGATGTATTAAAATCTTTACTCATATCTCTTATACCATAAAATGGAGGTGTAAAGTTGTGATTATGTTGTAGTAATTCAACCTCATGTAACTCCGCGTCAAATAAAACTTTCTCTTTCTTTAACTCTTCATCATATTTTATTAAATCTGCTGCCATATTTGTATCAAGTTTACCACCTGCTTCTATTCTTTGCATAGCAATTACACCATCAAAAGCATCTCTTGCATAAAATATATCACCATCATATATAGGTCTGCAAAAGTCATCAACAAATGATTTTGTTAAAGCAGCACCACCTAACATTACTGGTATATTTATATTTTGTTTTTGCAACTCTTCAAGATTTGATTTCATCTCATTTGTAGATTTTACTAAAAGTCCTGACATACCAATAGCACTTGCATTATGTTCTTTTGCTGCATCTATAAAATCTTGAATTCCAACTTTTATACCTATATTTATAACTTTAAATCCATTATTACTTAAAATTATATCTACAAGATTTTTTCCAACATCATGAACATCACCTTTTACAGTTCCTAAAACTAAAACAGTTTCACTAGTTTTCTCAATCTTTGGTAAAAATGGATTTAGTTCATCTACACAAGCTTTCATAGTCTCTGCACTTTGAAGTACAAATGGTAGTTGCATCTCTCCACTACCAAATAGTACCCCAATCTCTTTCATACCATCTATTAACCATTCATTTACAATTACTTCAGGTGGCATATCATCTTTAAGTTCTAAAGATAGAGGGATAAGTCTCTGCTTATCTCCATCTTTTAAAAGTTGAATAACTTTCTCTTTAGGAGTTAACTTATCAAACTCTTCATCACTTTGCTGTTCAATAGCATCTATATTTGAAAAATGCTCTATAAATGCAAAAAGAGGGTCACCATCATTTTGCTTATTAAAAAGTAAATCTTCACAAGCTTTTATATCTTCATCGCTCATTTTATTTCGTGGAACTAAATGTTTAACATTAACAATAGCAGACGTTAATCCAGCTTCCATACAATGGTGTAAAAAGATACTGTTTAGATAAACTCTTGCATCTTTATGTAGTCCAAAAGAGATATTTGAAAGTCCAAGAGTGGTACCCACTTCAGGATGCATTATTTGAAATTCTCGTATAGCTTCTATAGTTTCCATAGCAGCTGTTCTATACTCATCATCTCCACTACCAACAGTAAATACTAGCATATCGAATACTAAATCTGCTGGATTTATTCCATGAAGATTAACGGCTCTTTGGTATATTCGTTCTGCAATTTCAACTTTTCTTTTAGTATCTTTTGCCATTCCAATTTCATCAATAACCAAACATACCAAACTAGTACCAAAACGTTTTGATAGTTGACATATCTCATCAAATCTTTCAATTCCATCTTCTAAATTAACAGAGTTTAAAATAGCTTTTCCACCAATTAATTTTAAGGCTTGCGTCAGCGCTGGTATTTGAGTAGAATCAGGCATAAGAGGAAGTGCAATTTTTTGTGCATATAAAGATACAACTTCATTCATATCTTTAGTTTCATCACGACCTGCAAATCCAACACTTACATCTATAATATGGGCACCAGCTCTTACCTGCTGTTGACCAACAGTTAATGTACCTTCAAAATCTTCCGCTTTTAATAATTCTCTAAATGCTTTAGATCCAGTTGCATTACTTCTCTCACCTATTAAAAGTGGTGATGGATTTTGTTTTAATTCAACTGTATTAAATAGTGATGCTAAAGATGTAGGGTGACTACCACTAGCAGTTTTTGGCTTTATTTGTTGAGTAATATCAACCAATGCTTTTATATGTTGTGGTGTTGTTCCACAACATCCACCTAAAAAACTTACCCCATCAAACTCTAAAAAATCTTTTTGAATATTGCTAAATTCATCTGGTCCCATAGGGTAAAAAGTATATCCACCTTTATTTTGAGGAAGTCCTGCATTTGCATGGATAGATAACAGTTTATTAGATACTTCACTTAAAACTTGAAGATGCTTTTTTACCTGTTGGGGTCCTGTACCACAATTAAATCCTAAAGATAAAATATCAAATGGCTCTAAAATAGTGGCTATAGTTTGAGCATCAGTTCCTATAAGCATTGTACCACTTAACTCAATAGTAACACTTACCATAATTGGTATTTGCGGTGCTACATCTTGAAGTGCATGTATTGTTGCTTTTATCTGAAGTGGGTCTTGGCAAGTTTCAAGTAAAAAAACATCAACCCCACCATCAACCAAACCTTGAGCAGTTATCTTATATCCATCATATATAGTATCATAATCAATATGTTTCAAACTAGGAAGTTTAGTTCCAGGTCCTATAGAACCTAAAACAAATCTAGGTTTTTCTTTTGTGCTATACTTATCACAAATCTCTTTTACAAGTAGAGCACCTTTTTTTGATAACTCATAACTACGCTCACCCATATCATATTCATCTAAAACCCATGGCATAGTACCAAAAGTATTAGTTTTTATCATATCTGCACCTGCTAGCGCATATGCGTTATGTATCTTTGTTAGTATTTCTGGTGCTGTATCATTTAGTAGTTCATTACAACCCTCTTGATCAATACCCTTATCATCTAGCCATGCTTGAGCAGGAACTTTATATGTTTGAAGTTGTGTTCCCATCGCACCATCTATTATTAATGGTCTTTCTTTTATTATATCTTTTATACGACTTTTTATCATATCTATTTTATCCTGCAAATTCTACTAATATCATACCTGCAAATTTATTTTTTGTATAAAACTCAACTCGGTATGTTTTACCACTTTTATCTATAGAATACATTTGTTGCATTTTATTATATTCTATAGCAACATTGGTCTCTTCTTTCTTTTTGTGTGTATATCCAATCACATTTACTCTATAATCTTTTATAGGGTATACCATAAAATCTTTATCAACTTTTACTGTTGTTCCAAATTTTATATTTTTGTCACTTGAGTCAATATTTAATTTTACTGTTTTTTCACTATTATCCATATCTATATAGTCAGCTTTAAGTCGTGATATTCTTCTGTTTCCATAATATATTGTGTACTCATTTTGTTCTCTTACAATACTCATTAAAGGGTTGCTTGGTACAAAATGGATATTTCCATCTTTTTTAACAGGAAAATAGTTTAGTATGTTTCTTATTTTTGCTAATGGTAATTTGATTTTTCCATCATATAGAGATATATTTATGTCATTATCAAGTATATTTTTTACAATTTTATCATTTAGATTAAATTTTCTTTCATACTCTATACCCATAATATCCATATATTTTTCTAATGCTAAAAGATGATAATAAACTCTTTGATGTGTTGGTAAACTTTTACTTGCTTCATTTCCAAATGCAGCCTTACCTTTATTTATAGCAAAATAAGTCAAAGTCTTTTCCATCTCCTTATCACCCTCAACTGTTCTTGTGTTGTGAAGATGATAGATATGTTCTTTATCTATAAGAGATTTATTTACATGTTTAACCACTTTATTTGATATTTCAGCCAAGTTTGAATACTTTTTTATGTTTAAACTTTCTTGATCTATAATAGAACATTGTCCCCATTTATATTGAGAGTGATTTCTGTCCATATATGTTGGTCTATAAAAACCACTGCCATCATGTAAGTTTACTACTAGTTTAACATTATCATCACTTATATAACTTTTTATTCTTTGTATTGTTTCATATTCAGGATCACTCTTAGACAGATTTGCAAATTTTCTATTCATATCGCCATATGGTCCACGACTTCTTTTAATAATACTATAAAAGTTTAAGTTTGGAACTATCCAAACAGAACCTTTAGTTATATTATAATGTGTTGATATTAAAGATGCTGCCATAAATCCACCAGGCTCATCACCTTGAATACCACCAACTATTAATAAGGTATTATCATCTTTATAACCCATTTTAATAAGATCAAAATCAAAATTGTTAATTGTTTTTTTTGTTGCTATGCTACTTGTTCTATTTAATTCTTTTAAAGGATATGATGAGATCTCTTGAGTCTCTTTTCTTTCTATTTTATTTATATCTTTTTCTAAAACATTTGAAACTTTTTTATCTTCTTTTGTAACTATCTTTTTATCTTGAATATTTTGAGTAATCACTTTCTCTTTATGTATCTCATTTTTTTCATTACAAGCGGTAAATAATACTAAACTTACAATTAATATAAAAAAGCTAATAATCCCTTTTTTCATCTATATAACCTTTACATGCCAAGGTTCAAATCGTACACCATCTTTATT
>CBFDEF010000111.1:0-4525 GCA_965603755.1 uncultured Arcobacteraceae bacterium | reverse complement strand
TTTTCACAGAAACTACCGTTTTGATTTTAATGTATCACCAATATATAAAATAACAGATGTTACATTTGCAAGTAAGGCCCCACCACTAAGCGATATAATAACACCAAATATTTCTGGATCTATACTATCGCCTGTAGCAAATATCGTCCATATCGTTGCTGCTGCTATTAACTGTAGGTCTGCTACTAAACTTGTAGCTATAAGTACAGAACCTATTTGTGTTTTATCACCAAGTTTTAAAACTGTAGCTATTAGATTTACTAAAATTGCTGCAAATAGTTCATATTTGCTATGCATATTCATATCTAAAGAATCTCCATAAAAAAATCCAAAGTTTAATGTCATGGCTAAGATGATAAAAAATCCAGCAATTACCTTATCTAAATTCATTTATTCTACCCCTCTATACTTATATAGTTATTTGTTAGTTTTGTTAATACTATTGATTATATCTAATATTGTTTTAAATTGATTTAAGAAATTCAAGGAAAAGATTTTCCCTGAAATAAGTATGTTTATAGTATTTCTTGTACTCTACCAACATCACCTGATGTTAGTCTTACTTTTATACCGTGAGGATGAGAAGGAGAGTTAGTTAAAAGATCTTTAACTATCCCTTGCGTTAATTTACCACTTCGCTGATCTTGTTTTAAAACAATATTTACCTTAATACCAGACTTTATATTAATTCTTTTTTTTCCATCCATCTATTCGCCTGAAGTTTTATCACCATTAAATTGGATGATACCTCTTGTATAGTTAGAAACTTGTTTCCAACCCATATCTTTCATAACATTTTGACAATATGCACTTCTACTTCCTGTTAAACAGTATAAAATTGTTGGTTTTTCTTTTTGGTTTTCAACTTGCTCTAGTGCATTATAAAATGATGTAGTTGGTATTAGGTAATCTGTTCCTACAATTCTCTCTTGATTCCACTCCATCCACTCTCTTACATCAATCAGATTAAAGTCAACCATACCTAAATCTCTAGCTTCTAGAAGTGAAATAATCTCTTCACTATCAAGTTGATCATGAGCTAAAATAGCTTCACATTCCTCTGTAGTTAATCCTCTTGAGTGATTATGAGCTACCTCTTCTGCTTCTATCTCAATTGCATTTGCTTTAGCATATTCAGGTGTACAAAAAATTCCACAATGACATTTACCATCTTCTGGAATCTCCTTTTCAATAGCTGGTTTACAAGGACAGATTCTATTATCAGCAGTTTTTCTCTCTTCTTTTGTTTCACCAATAACCATAAAACATGGACAAAATCTTTTGTTATATATCATCTTGTTTCTTGCAAGACCCATTGTAACACCTTCGTTTACATCTTCAATTGGATTATATACCCAACCATTGCTTGAACACATTTTGTCTGTAAACTCTTTTGTTTTTGCCATCTCTGTTTTGAATTCTTCAGATTCCATATCTATTTTTATCATCATATTTATTAGCCTAATTTAATTTTTCTATATAATAAAGTTTTTTTGTTAATTTGCCCTTAACTAAATTGTTTAATTCTTAAATAAAGTATAATTAGATTATAATATCTTATGAATATCTTAGAACAAATTTATGATAATAATACCAATAAAATAAATTTCTTAGAGAGAAAAGTATCAATCACAGCTAAAAATACAATTATAAAAGGTCCCCCTAAAAGTGGGAAGAGCTACCTTATATATGATTATCTATCCAACTATAAAGTAGATGATTATCTTTATATTGATTGTGATGATTACAGAAATAATAATAGTGAAATAACAAAATATTTAGATACTTTTATAGCAGAAAACAAAATTGAAGTGTTAGTTTTGGAAAATTTTAATTTTTACTTTGATTTACCAAAAGTAACAAGTACAGTTATCACTACATCAAAAAATGTTCTACTTGAAAACTTTGACACTATATATTTAACAGCACTAGACTTTGAAGAGTTTATACTTTTTGATACTAAACATCAAAATACAGCAAATAGTTTTAATAGTTTTTTAAAGTTTGGAAACTTTCCTGAGATTATTGACTTTAGTGAACAAAAAAAAGGAAAAAGAAACTATGAGATATGTCAACTCTATTGTGAAGATAAAGTTGAATTAGAGATACTATTTTTACTAGTTAAATCTGCAAGTGAAAAAAAATCAATATTTCAACTTTTTAATACATTAAAAAAAACAACCAAAATATCAAAAGATAGATTTTATAAAACCTGTGAAAAATATGAACAAAATCATATAATTTATTTTTGCCAAAAATTTGAACAACCAAAAGCAGTAAAAAAAATATTTATTTTTAACCATGCATTATTAGATATAGTATCATACAATAAAAACTTTAACAATCTATTTCAAAATATGGTATACCTTGAAATTTATAAAAAACACAAAGAGATATATTATTTAGATAATATTGATTTTTATATACCAGAAGATAATCTTATAATTTTAACTATACCTTTTTTTAACAATTTTGAAGTTATTAATATATCAATGAAACTATCACCTTATATAAAAAAGTATGATATAAAAAAGATATATATTATCACTGTAAGTAATGAAAAAGATATAAATATATCTAATATTAATGCAAAAGTGATAAAATTCTATGATTGGGTACTAGGTGGATAAGATATGAGAAATAAATTATGTGGAATTGATGAAGCTGGCAGAGGACCGTTTGCTGGACCTTTGGTTGTTGCTGGAGTTATATTAAATAAAGAGATAAAAGAGTTAGATGATTCAAAAAAACTAACAGAAAAAAAAAGAGAAAAACTTTTTGATATAATAAAAGAGAATAGCTCTTATCATATTGTATTTACAAATAATAAAACAATAGATAAACTAGGTCTATCCGCTTGTCTAAAAAACTCAATAACTGAAATAATTGAGCATTTAGATACAGACAATTTTTTAATGGATGGAAATACAACATTTGGTATAGAAGGCCTAAAATGCTTAATAAAAGCAGATGCAACAGTTAAAGAAGTTAGTGCTGCATCTATTTTGGCTAAAGTTAGTAGAGATAGGTATATGATTGCAATTGCCAATGATTATCCAAACTATAACTTTGAAAAACATAAAGGTTATGGAACTAAAGCACACATAGATGCAATTATATCACATGGGTATTGTGACCAACATAGAATAAGTTTTAAAATTAAAAGATTAGAAGCTTTAAAATAAATAGTAATATTCTTATAATATTATATTTAACTTTATTGACAAACTTAATAACACATGTTAGAATGTGTCAATTATATAGATGGAGATAAATTCTGAAAAATGCCACAGAAGATGTAAAACTTGAAGATTTAATAAAATATAGTAAGACTGCAAGAGTTTTATATGTAGAAGAAAATGATAAATATAGAGAAAGTAGTTATGGAATATTTAAAATATTTTTTCATCATATCGATACTGCACGAAATGGTGAAGAAGGATTTGAATACTTCCTAAAGAATAAATATGATTTAATAATTACTACACTTGATATGCCAATAATGAATGGTATAGAGATGATTACAAAAATCAGAGAGATAAGTAAAAATATTACTGTGCTTATAACCTCTTCAGATACACAAAACTTTATAGATTTAATTAGATTAGGTATAGATGGTTATATATTAAAACCTGTTGAGATAAAACAATTTATTAGTATCATACAAAAAGTTATTGAGAAGTTAAAAAATAAACAGGATTTATTTGATTACAAAAACTCATTAGAGGAAAAAATTCAAGATAAAACAAAAGAGTTACAAAAACTAAATGAAAATTTAGAAGATGTAGTTAAAGAAGAGATAGAGAAAAATAAAGAAAAAGATACTATCTTAGCAGAACAATCAAAAATGGCATCACTGGGTGAAATGATTGGAAATATTGCTCATCAATGGAGACAACCACTATCTGTAATCTCTACTGGTGCTACAGGATTAATGCTGCAAAAAGAGTGTGATATACTTACTGATGAATCATTTGAACAAGCTTGTAACTTAATAAATGATAGTGCACAATATCTATCCCACACAATAGAAGACTTTAAGAATTTTGTTAATGATGAAAGAACTGTTGAATCAATTAACCTAAAAAATGTGATTAATAACTTAATTAATTTAGTTGATAGTATCATTAAAAGTAATAATATAACTTTAATATTAAAGTTAGAAGACGATATACAATTAAACACTTGTGCAAATGAATTATTTCAATGTTTTCTTAATATATTTAATAACTCAAAAGATGCATTAGATAAACATAATATTACAAATAAATTGATATTTATTACAATAAAAAAAGTTCATAATCAAGCTATGATTACATTTAAGGATAATGCTGGAGGAATAGAAAAAGATATTTTACCTAAAATATTTGATCCATACTTCACAACAAAGCACAAATCACAAGGTACTGGATTAGGATTAAATATGACTTATAGATTAATCCATGAAGGTATGGGTGGAACAATTAAAGCAAGAAATAAAAATTTTGACTATGATAATAAAAATTATGATGGTGCTAAATTTACT
>CBFDEF010000110.1:0-4608 GCA_965603755.1 uncultured Arcobacteraceae bacterium | reverse complement strand
AAAAATATATCATCAATATTATTTAGTTTTATATTATTAAACTTCTCTACTGCAGCTAAAGAAAGTTTAGATATATCTAAAAATCCTATTTCACCTTTTAAAAATTTTTCAACTCCAACCTCATTTGCACAGTTTAATACAACTCCTAAGTTATCATTTATCAATAACTCATCTTTTAGTTCCCAGATTGGGTATCTTGAAGTTTCAATCTTTTTAAACTCTAAGTTTTGTAGTTTTAATAGATCAACTGGTTCTAAAATAGGTTCATCAACTTTTGGTAAAATTGCATAAGATATAGGAAGTTGCATATTTGCATGTGCTAAATGTGCTGTAGTGCTTCCATCTGTAAAGTTTACAAGTGCATGTATAATTGACTTTGGTTCAATAATTGCATCACAAGCGGTTGTATCAAATAACCATCTAGCCTCTACAAGCTCAAACAACTTATTTGTCATAGTTGCGCTATCTATAGTGATTTTATTTCCCATTGACCAGTTTGGATGATTTAAAGCTTCCCTTATTGAGACATTTTTTAATTTTTCAAGAGGATAATCTCTAAAACTACCTCCAGATGCAGTTACAGTTAAACTATCAATAGATTTTGTTTTATCATATAGATACCATAATCCAAAATGTTCACTATCTATTGGTTTTATATATGAAGTATCTATAAACTTTCCTGCAACCACTAGTGACTCTTTATTTGCTAATGCAACTTTCTTTCCACACTCAATTGCTTTTAAAGTAGGTTCAAGCCCAAAGAAACCGACCAGTGCATTTACCACTAAATCAGATTTTGAATTCTCAATAGCTTCCAAAATAGCTATTTGTCCTGCTTTTACATTTGGATGGTTTACTTTTATGATATCTACTTCATTTGCAACTATTACCAAAGAGGGTTTAAACTCTTTTAACTGATAATTTAAAAGTTCTACATTATTACCAGCAACTAATACCTCAATATCTATATTAAACTTTTTTGCAATAACTAATGTATTTACACCTATGGAACCTGTAGATCCTAAAACAATCATCTAATAAAACATTCTTAGTAAGATAACTAATAGTATTCCACCAAAAAGATAACCATCAGATCTATCTAAAATACCACCATGACCTGGCAAAATATCTCCACTATCTTTTACATCTGCTTCTCTTTTTAAATAACTCTCAAAAAGATCACCAAAAACAGATGCAGTAGCAACTATTAAAGAGATGATAAAAGCCGCAAAAAAACCAATATAATCAGGGCTAAAAATTATCCCTAATACAGCAGCAACAATAATACCACCAAATACACCCTCTAAAGTTTTGTTTGGACTAGTCGTACAAAATTGTGTTTTACCAATACTTTTTCCAACAAAATAAGCGCCAATATCAGTTCCAGCAACAACTGCTACTAACCATAACAGTGACTCCATACCAAACGAAATATAAAGTGATAATAAAAATAGATATGAAACAATAGGATACATAAGAGGTAAAAATAGCTCTTTATTAAACTCTTTTGTATATGCTAAAATTGAAGCAAATATTACACCAACAACAAATACTAAATCTTCAGGTTTAGGATAAAAATATGCAGTTATCCATATACCTACAGCATAAAAATATATCTTTTCATCTTCTATTTTAAACAGATTCATAGATTCACTTAACGCAATCACCATTAATAATCCAAACATAAACCATGTAAGAAAAAACGAATCAATAAATCCAACAAGTAAAAACGCTATTAGTAATGCAACACCAGTTTTTATTCTAGTACTGCTTCCTGAGATAATATCCAACATTCAATTTCCTATTTTATAATTAATTTAAACTATTATACAAAAGTTATACTTACTAAACTATTTTATACATAAATAAGCAATTATTGTGTAGACTTTATATTAATAATCAACTAAAGGAAACTAATGGTAAATAGTTTAGATTTTAAAGAAGTATTGATAAAATATTTAAGATTAGAAGATATAACAGCAGATGAGATAGATGATAATGACCCACTATTTGGTGATGAGGGTTTAGGTTTAGATTCTGTTGATTCTATTGAACTTGTTTTAGCTATAGAAAAAGAGTATGGAATCATTATTGATGATCCAAAACAATATGATACTATATTTAAAAATATAACAAATTTATTAACATATATTAATGACAAAAAATAAAGTATTTATCACCAGCACATCTTCAATTTCTTGTGCTGGTGATAACAATACGGAACTATTTAATAACATAATTAACTCAAAAAGTGGAATCACTATAGAAACTGATTTTTATTATAATTCAAAACCTGCTATTGGTAAGATAAAATCTGATAAAAAATTTTATGAAAATTTAATTATACAATGTCAAAATATTTTAAATAATAGTAGATTGGAAAATTTTAACGATACTTTGCTTATCGTGGGTTCCTCGGTTGGTGGTATGAAATATACAGAAGATACTTTTTTTAAAACAAATAACTACAAAGAGATAGATTCTACACTTCACGGAATTGATGCTATTCAAAATATTTTAAATAAAAACTTTAACTTTTATGATGATATATCATTCTCTACTGCATGTACATCAAGCGCAAATGCAATTGGATATGCTTACGAGGTATTACAAAAAGGTATATATAAAAATGCATTAGTTGTAGGTGTGGATTCTTTATGTCAAACTACTGTTGGTGGATTTTTATCTCTTGGTGTTTTATCTTCTAATCCTTGTAAACCTTTTGATACCAAAAGAGATGGGATGAATGTGTCTGAAGCAATAGCATGTTTACTTTTAGAAACAACTCCTAAAGAAAATAGTACTGAAGTTTGTGGAGTTGGATATAGTTCTGATGCTTTTCATATGACACAACCACTGCCGGATGGTTCACAAACTTGTATGCAAAATGCACTAAATTGCGCAAATATACAATATGAACAAATTGATTATATAAATGCACATGGTACAGGAACCAATGCAAATGATACTTCTGAAGCAGATTCTATTGCAAAAGTTTTTAAAAACAAACCAAAAGTTAGTTCAACAAAGTCAATAACAGGTCATACTTTAGGGGCTGCTGGGGCTATTGAAGCTATTATTTCAGATATGATTATTCAAAGGCAAACAATACCTACAAATACTTTTTTGGATAATCCAGAAAATAAAGATGTAAATTTTTCCATTAAAACACAAAAATGTAAAGTAAACTATATATTGAGTAACTCTTTTGCATTTGGTGGAAACAACTGTAGTTTAATATTTGGAAAAGCAAAATGAGAGATTCGAATAATTTAATTAATACAATTAATCTTGAAATTTTAAATAGCTCATATATCCATGATAAAGTTCAAATTGATGAGTTAAACACAAAAGAGCTTGTTCCTAAAATGGTAACGAGAAGAAGATTAACCAGAGCCTCTAAAATAGCAATATATTTAGCTTCACAATGTAAGTTTCAAGATGGAAGAGTTGTATATGGCACTGCATATGGAGAATTAGCTGCGACAGCTAATATTCTAAATAGTATTAATGAAAAAGAACAAATTAGCCCTACAAGTTTTCAAAACTCTGTATACAACACTGCGGTATCATACCTTTCAATGATAAATAAAAATAAAAATGAGATTATGACAATCTCAAATGGAGATAATACTTCTCTAAATATTTTAAAATCTGGGGCAATAAAAGCACTAGATGGTGACACTATACTTTTAATGGGAATAGAAACTTTAAATATACCAAATATAGATCAAATAAATAGATGTATTGATTTTTTAGAGTGTGGCGCTGCATTAAAAGTAAGAGTTACACAAGAAAAAGCGAATATAAATATAGATAATTCAAATCCACAAAACTTTCCAAAATCAATAGTAAGTATGCTTAATATAGCAAAAAACATTGATACAAGTAAAAAAAATATTATAAAGATAAATATATGAATAAAACAATAATCATAATTCCAACATACAACAATCCTAAAACTATAAAAGATGTTGCATTTGATGTGCTAGAGCACGGTTTTGAGTGTATAATTTGTGATGATGGCTCAGATATTTCAATTGAGAGTTTATTTAATGAAGATGAAAAACAAAATATATATTTTGTAAGAGATGAGATAAATCAAGGTAAAGGTACAGCTATAATAAATGGTACACGCAAAGCAAAAGAGTTAGGATTTACTCATGTTTTAAGTATCGATGGAGATGGTCAACATTTAGCATCACAAGCTAAAAAACTTATAGATATTTGTGGAAGTGATGAGATAATTATAGGTGCTAGAAACTTTGACCTAGAACATGTCCCAAATGCTAGTAAATTTGGTAGATGGTTTAGTAATATGTGGGCTAAATGGGATACAGGTCAGGCTATAACAGACTCTTTATCTGGATATAGAATTTACCCTATTTCTATTTTAGATTTAGATATTAAAACTAAAAGATATGATTGGGAGATGGAGGTTATAGTTCGTCATGCAGATGCTGGAAAAAAAATTAAAGAGGTTATCATAGAATGTTACTACCCAACTCCAGAACAAAGGGTTAGTCATTTTCATAAATTTGCAGATACTATGGCAATAGTTTGGGTTCATATTCAAATATTGCCGTTTAAATGGATTAAGTGGCTTAA
>CBFDEF010000109.1:0-4709 GCA_965603755.1 uncultured Arcobacteraceae bacterium | reverse complement strand
ATCTTATGACAATTACAGGTATTAAACTTCTAGGTGCTATAACTCCTATTGGTGGTACTGGGTTTATTATTGCGTGGGTTTTATTATTTTTATCTTTAAAAGATATAAAAATAAACAGGGATTAATAAAATATAATTTATTTTCTTATCAAGTTAAGTTCTGTTATAATTTACAATAAAATTAATTATAAATAGGAGTTATAATGAGTAATATAAGGCAATTGGTTCATATTAAAAACACAACATTACTATTCATCGTTGGTATAGTTTTAATATTTACGACAGTGATTTTGTATTTTGCTATGGATGATAAGAAAGAGCATATTGATAAAAAAATTGAACTTAAAATAGCACAACTAGATCTAGCTTTCACTAAGAAAGTATTTGAACTACAAAATAAATATAATGAAAGACTAGAATCATTTATCTCAAATAATCAAGATATCATAGAAGCTTTTGCAAATAGAGATAGAAAAAAGCTTGATAAACTTACTCAAATTAAACTTGATAAATTAATGAAAGAAAATCCTAACTTTGAACTTATTTGTTTTGGCTTACCTGATATGACTGCATTTTATAGAGCGCATATGCCAAAAAAATTTGGTGATGATATAAGTAAAGTACAAGGGGTTCAGACAGTAACGAAGTTAAAAAAAAGAGTAAGTGGATTTTTAGTTGCAAAACTAGGACTTTACTATAGGGTAACTTTTCCTGTTTTTAAGAACGGAAAATATATTGGAGTTATTGCATTTGGGATAAATATTAATTATGTTAATGATCATATTTATGAAAAATTTGGAGCAGAATCAGCTATTATTGTTGATACTAAAACACTTAGACAAAGTAAGTGGTATGATATGCTTGAAGAGGGAACTATAGGAAAATATACTACTATCTCATCTAATGGTGAGCTTATAAGTCGATTGGCTAAATCAAATCAAAATATTGATTCAAAAAATATTTTAATGAATAGTGATGATAAAGTATATAATGTTATTAATAATATTAATATCAATGGTATACATAATAAACCAATTGCAAAAGTGATTCTTTTTCAAGATATTACAAAAGAGCATTTAACATATAAAAAATATCTCTACACATTTGTTACTGTACTTATAATTTTAATTATAATGTTAACATATGCTCTAATTAAAACATTCAATAAGTTTTTAAATACAATTGTTTTAATAAATGACGACCTAAAAGAGTTAAATACTAATTTAGAAGATAGAGTTGAAAAAGAGGTACAAATAAATAGGGAGAAAGAGGAACAATTATTTAATCAATCAAAAAGAGCTCAACTTGGAGATATGATAGAAAATATTGCACATCAATGGAGACAACCACTTTCAGCAATCTCTACAAGTGTAAGCGGTATTCAAGTACAAAAAGAGTTAGGAATATTAACAGATGATTCTCTTGATAAATCAATAGATATTGTTTTAAAAACTACAAATCACCTTTCTGAGACTATTGAAAGTTTTAGAGATTTCTTATCTCAAAAAAAGGAATATTCTGATTTTATAGTTCAAGATGAGATTGATAAAAACTTAAATATATTAAATGCAACTTTAAAAAACAACAATATAGATATTATTAAGGAGTATACAAAAACACCATTAATGATTAATTCTATTGCAGGAGAGATATCACAAGTAATTTTAAATATAATAGATAATGCTAAAGATATTCTTCTTGAAAAAAATATTAGTAATAAACAAATAATAATTGCTATATTAAAACAAAATAATAATTATGTACAAATTACAATAGAGGATAATGCTGGTGGAATTGAAAAAGATATTATAACAAAAATATTTGATCCATATTTTACAACAAAGCATCAATCACAAGGTACAGGATTAGGACTTCATATGAGTTATAAAATTATTACAGAAAGTTTAAAAGGTAAATTATATGTAGAAAATACCCAAAAAGGAGCTAAGTTTTTTATAGAGTTGCCTTTACAATAGATTAATTTTCTTATAAGTTATATATTAATTTAACTTATAATTAATAATAATTAGATATTATCTTTATTCTAATAAAATAAGGAAATAATAAAACTTATGAAAAAAAATTTAAATTTTAATATCTTATTCTTAATAATATTTTGTATAGCTTATGGTGCATTCTTTTCTATAATATATTACGATAGAAATAGTAGGGTTGAGTCTATACTAACTAAGCATGTTGACAATCTTACAATTCAACAGTCTATTATTGATAGTTATTTTCAAAATGATGCATCAATAGCTAAGGATGATATATTAAATGATAGTGAAGTTATAGATACACTGTCAAAAGGACTAAATGGTTCGAAAGAACAAAGAGATATTCAAAGAGACAAACTTTTTAATCACTTAACGCCTTTATATTCTAAACTAAAAAGAAAAGGTATACTTCAATTACATTTTGTATTTCCTAACAATAGAACATTTTTAAGAATGCATAAACCACACAAATACAACGATGACCTAACTAAATTTAGATACAGCTATAGTATCGTAAATAAAGAGAAAAGAGTTGTAACAGGTTTTGAACAAGGTAAAAGTGCCCATGCATATAGATATGTTTTCCCAATTTTTGATAAAAATAATAATCATATAGCTTCAGCTGAAGTATCATTAAATACAAAGTTTATTCAAAATAAATTACTAAAACTACATAAAATCCACACACATTTTCTTGTAAATAAAAAGGTGTTTGATGAAAAAAGATGGAAATCAGAAGAGTTAAGCTTAAAATATATTCAAAGTATAGAACATCCTGACTATATGTATTCAATAGTTAATAGTATGTTTAACAAGAAAAAATATAAAAATCATATAGGTTTTTTATCTCAAGTAAAAGATGAAATTATATTAAAATTTAAACAAGAAAAACCATTTGCAGTTGCTGTAGATTTAGATAATACATCAAAAATAATAAGTTTTATCCCTGTTAAAAATATTGAAAACAACAATACAACAGCTTATTTAGTAGCCTATAATGAGAGTGAAATATTACATAATATATATAGCCATTTTAATCATAAAGTAATATTTTCATTTTTCATTTTTATATTTCTTATATATCTTATATATCTTAATAAACTAAAAGATATGATACTTTTAAAAAAATTTAAAAAATCTACAATTGAACTAAAACAGCTTATTGATGCTTTTGATAAAAATGTAATATTTTCAAAAACTGATCTTAAAGGAAATATAACACATGTAAGTGAAGCTTTTTGTAAAATTAGTGGATATAAAGAGGATGAATTAATTGGGAAAGCACACAATATCATAAGACATGCAGATATGCCAAAAGAGGCTTTTTCAGATTTATGGAAAAAATTAAAAGCAAAAGAATCTTGGTCAGGAGAAGTTAAAAATAGAAAAAAGAATGGTGATTTTTATTGGGTTTTAAGTACTATAGAGCCTGACTATGATGCAAATGGCAAACATATAGGATATTATGCAGTTCGTCAAATTATAACAGCTCAAAAGAAAGTTGAAGAGTTGAAATTTGAACTAGAATCTATTAATAGTAATTTAGAAGAGAAAATTGCAAGAAGAACTAATAAAATAGTTAAATTAAATGAAGAGATTCAAGAGACACAAAGAGAAGTTGTATTTACAATGGGTTCTATTGCTGAAAGTAGAAGTAAAGAGACTGGTAATCATGTAAAAAGGGTTGCCCAATATAGTTACTTGCTAGCAAATTATTGTGGACTTAGTGAAAAAGAGTGTGAGATGTTAAAGCAAGCTAGTCCTATGCATGATATTGGAAAAGTTGCAATTCCTGATTCTATTTTAAATAAACCAGGAAGATTTGATGAGAGTGAAAGAGTAATAATGAATACTCATGCAAAAATGGGCTATGATATGCTTAAACATTCTAATAGACCATTACTTAAAATGGCTTCAATAGTTGCGTATGAGCATCATGAAAAATGGGATGGTTCAGGTTATCCAAAAGGATTAAAAGGCGAGGATATTCATATCTATGGAAGGATTACAGCTCTTGCAGATGTATTTGATGCTCTTGGTAGTTCAAGAGTATATAAAGAAGCTTGGGATGATGAAAGAATTTTTACAATGTTTAAAGAAGAGAGAGGAAAACATTTTGATCCAAAACTTATTGATATATTTTTTAAACATTTAGATGAATTTTTAGAAATAAGAGATATGTTTATGGATAACTAAACTTATCTCTAAAAAGATATTAAGACAAGGGAAGTGTTATCGTAAACTCAGCACCTATATATTCTTTCTCTTCATATTTATAAGTTATATTATTAGCTTCAATAGTTCCATCCATCCCATCGATAATTAAATTATAAGTCATATGAAGACCTAGTCCTGTCCCTTGACTTTTATGTTTAGTTGTAAAGTATGGTTCAAATATTTTACCTAAAATATCTTCTTCAATACCACCAGCATTGTCTTTTATTTTTATTACTGCATTGTTTTCTTCTATTGAAGTAGATATAAATATATATTTTGTTTCTATATCATTGAAGGCATCTTTTGCATTATTGAATATATTAATTAAACATTGAGGTAGTTCATTTTCAAAACCATTGATTTGTATATCATTGTCTAGGTCTAATACAATATTTATATCATTTGATTTAGTAGTGCCTTCTACAAGATGTAAAAAACTATCAATATTATGGGTTAAACTAAATATTGTTTTTTTACTATCACCTTTTACAAAATT
>CBFDEF010000108.1:0-4711 GCA_965603755.1 uncultured Arcobacteraceae bacterium | reverse complement strand
ATTCAATATATGACTGTAACCAAACAGTAACCAAAAATTAATACACTTCTATAAATAAAATATAAAAGTAGTTTAAATGGCGAAAAATAAAAATAAAATAGTAGTAAAAGACTTAAATCTTTGGTATGGTGATAAACACGCTTTGCATGGTCTAAATATCGAACTTTACAAAAATCAAATCACTGCACTAATTGGACCATCTGGATGTGGTAAATCTACATTTTTAAGATGTCTAAATCGTATGAATGATTTAGTAAGTTCAGCAAAAATCGAGGGTAAAGTTATCATTGATGGTAAAAATATTTATGATAAAGATGTAGATGAAGTAAGTGTTAGAAAAAGGATAGGTATGGTTTTTCAACAACCAAATCCATTTCCTAAATCTATATATGAAAATGTTGCATATGCACCTATAAAGCACGGTATTGTCAAAAAAGGAAAGAGTTGCGATGAGTTAGTAGAAAGCTCATTAAGAAGTGCTGGTATTTGGGATGAAGTAAAAGATATCTTAAAAGAACCAGGTACTGGTCTAAGTGGTGGCCAGCAACAAAGACTTTGTATCGCTAGAACTATTGCTGTTAAACCTGATGTGATACTTATGGATGAGCCTACATCTGCACTAGACCCAATCTCAACTGAAAAAATTGAAGCACTTATGTTGGAACTTAAAAAAGAGTATACGATAGTAACAGTAACTCACAATATGCAACAAGCCGCAAGAATAGCAGATATGACAGCATTTTTTCATCTTGGTGATTTAATAGAGTATGATGAAACAGAAAAGATATTTTTAAATCCAAGCGTGAGCAAAACAGAAGATTATATTACAGGAAGGTTCGGTTAAGATGTTAGCAAATTATGAAGAAAAATTAAATGAGATTAAAAAAAGTGTTACAGATATTGGTAATGGATTAGTAAAAGCAAATCAACTTATTTTAGATGGCTTAGAGAGTTGTGATAATGATAAGTTTAATGAAGCTAAAACATATATAAAAAATATAAGTAAAAAAACAAATGATATAGATAATAGTATCATCACTACACTTGCACTTCATGCACCAGAAGCAAGAGATTTAAGAAATATGGTATCATATTTAAAAATCACAAATGAACTTTTAAGAGCTTCTACAAACACTAGAGGCTTTATAAAAGGTTTTATAGATGTATGTAGCCAACTTAATATTATAACAGTAAACGAGTTTGCTATACCAATGCAAAGATCTACAGTAGAGTCTTTAAAATTTGCAGTTGATATGATAAATATCGATTGTGTAGATGAGACTCAAGAGTGTTTTAATAAAGTTTTAATAGCAGAAAATAAAACTGATGACCTATATGAGATGATTGAAAATTCAATTTTAAAAGATGCAAAAGAGATCGAACTATTTGATAAGTATCATAAAATGCTAGGAGCTTTAAGAAAGAGTGAAAAAATAGCAGATAGAGCTATGAGTATAGCATCACTTTTACTATATGCAAAAAATGGTGGTGAGATACATCAGGTTTAAGGTATAATTCAATATGCAAAATACAATACTAGTAGTAGAAGATGAACAAGATATCTTAGATTTAATAGAATATACCCTTACTAAAGAGGGGTATGATGTTATTTGTTGTTTAGATACTTCAAATGTTCAAGCGATTTTAGATGAAGAGGATATCTCTTTAATTTTAATGGATAGAAATTTACCAAATACTGAAGGCTCTATTTTTATTCAATCACTTCGTACAAAAGGATACTCAAATCCTGTAATATATATAACTGCAAAAGATAAAGATGATGATATACTTGAAGGCTTTAACAGAGGTGGTGATGATTATATCACTAAGCCTTTTAATTTAAATGTTTTAAAAGCTAGAGTAAAAGCAGTTATAAAAAGAACTACAAATGAGATAGAAAAATTAAAAGTAAGAGATATAGTATATCAGGCATCAAACAAAAAGTTTTTAATTACTGAAGAAACTTCCGATGGTCATTTTGATAATAAAGAGATAAATTTAACCCATCTTGAACATGACCTACTTTTAGAGTTTATAAAAAATAAAAATATACTTTTAAGTCGTGATACCTTACTTGAAAATGTTTGGGAAGATTACGCAGATGTAAAACCAAAAACAGTAAATGTAGCTATAAAAAGACTTAAAGAAAAAATAGACCCCAAGGGGATAAAAAACTATATAAAATCTGTTCGTGGTGAGGGATATATCTTTGAATAAAAAACTACTAAAACTTCACGATATTTTTCTTAGAAAATTTTTACTATTATTTACAATTATATTTTTTGGATTAGGAATCATCTTTTATTTTTGGGTTAAAGATATGTATGTAGAGCAAATTAAAATTGATTTGTTACATAATATTGATATATTTTCATTGCAAATTGATAACCTAGATGATGTTGACACTAAAATCAAAAACATCAAAAAACTTATAAACCTTCGTGTAACTATTATAAATACTGATGGAGTAGTTATAGGTGAGAGTGATAAAGATAAGAAACAGATGGATAATCATAAAAATAGAAGTGAAATAATTGAATCAAAATATAATGAATATGGTTCAATTATAAGATATTCTAAAACTTTGAAAAAAAAGTTGCTTTATGTATCGAAGAAGTTTAAGTTAAAAAAACAAAAATACTATATCAGAATTGCAAGAGATATAGAGCAGATAAATCAAGATTTCATTTTTTTATATTTTAAAATAGCTTTATTGTTTGT
Source organism: uncultured Arcobacteraceae bacterium (assembly GCA_965603755.1). Classification (GTDB taxonomy): domain Bacteria; phylum Campylobacterota; class Campylobacteria; order Campylobacterales; family Arcobacteraceae; genus JAIOSF01. The sequence continues at coordinate 1,990 of CBFDEF010000108.1, read as the reverse complement.
ATTTTTTATTGTAATAATATTTTGGGTAGCTTTAAAAGCAAGTAAAAATGTTCAATATGAGACAAATAAAATTTTAAATTTTTTAAGTGGTTTAATTAAAGAAAAAAAAGGTTTTAAAATAGAATCATCATACTCAATAGAGTTTTATCAAATTACAAAACTACTTACACGAGTATCCCAAATTTTATCAAAGAAAGATAAACAAAAGTTAAAATATACAGCTAAATTAAAGTTGTCAAATAGTCAAAAAGATGATATTATCTCAGCAATTTCTCATGAGTTTAAAAATCCTATTGCTGTTATACATGGATATACTCAAACCTTAATCGAGGATAAAAATATAAATCAAGATATAAGGGATAAATTTTTAGATAAAATCTCTTCAAATACTGATAAGTTAACCAATATGATAGATAGGTTAAGACTAACAATTAGACTTGATGAGGGCAATCAACCACATAGTTTTATAAACTGTGATATGAAAAAATTGACTTTAAATATCATAGATGATTTAAAAATATCGTATCCAAATAGAGAGATATCCTTAGAATCAGACAAGGTATTTATAGAGGTAGATGAAACAATGATAGGTATTGCTATAACAAATTTAATAGAAAACGCACTTAAATATTCACAAGATGATATTAAAATAAAAATTACACCTAAAAGCTTAAGTGTGATTGATTTTGGTATTGGGATAAAAGATAAAAATATTTCAAAAATCACTGATAAGTTTTATAGAGTATCTTCAAATGGATGGAACAACTCTTTAGGTGTAGGGTTGTCTCTTGTTTCAAATATATTAAAACTTCATAGTTTTAAACTTGAAATTAGTAGTATTGAAAATGAAGGTTCTACATTTAAAATACTGTTTTAAAAACTGTATTTTAAACTTGCAAAAACTCTATCATTATCTTTAATCATATTAAACTGGGCAAGATCTCCACCAATATAATTTATAAAACCAAAACTAGTAGATAGTTTATCATCTATATCATAGTCGCCCCAAACTCTAAGAAATCCACCATCTTCAAGCTCTTTACCAAAGGCACTATATAAAGCTGTGAAGTCTAATGTTTGATTTAAATAGCTTTGTGTAAATCTAAGTGCATATTGTATATCATCATTTTTATTTGCCATCTCAAAAGAGATACTTCCTTCACTTATTCCATTGTATTCTAAACCAACTAAACCATCTAGTTTAGATTTTACTGTATTACTATCATAGTTATCAAAATATGCAAATTCAGTTTTAAATAAAAAACTATCCAAAACTTTATTGTATCCCATCCCTAACATATTTGAACGGTATGTTGTGTTATCAACATATTGGTTTGAGTAATAAAATGCAATATCTTGACCCTCTAAGTTTGCAGATGCACTTAGTGCAATTCCAGAATTTTCTATAGTATTACTGGGTTCTTTCACTAACATATTGTTATACATCATTTCATTTAATATTGTGTATTCACTACCAAACTTTGGAATATCAGAATATCTATTCTCGTGTAAAATAATACCAGTTAATGACCATTTTTCCATAAAATAGTCAATCTTACTCATAACTCTACCTAATCGTAAATCTTCTATATCTACCATTCCTGGTGTCATCATATCCAAAGGATTTAAAGTATCTGTTATACGAATATTATCTGATTTACCCCATACTACAATTTGTCGCCCTACTTTTATATCTGTATTGATATTTAAACTACTTTGTAAATATATCTCATTTATATCAATATCTCTATCATTTTTTATATTTGATTCAAAGTCTTGATAAGCTTTAACTGTAGATTTTAGTTTACTATTTTCATCTAGTTTATATTCAAAATTTAAATTTGTTGATATTTTAGAAGATGTAATATCATCTATATCTTTATAGCTATAATTTGTAGAGTATGTAATAGAACCATAAGATGTAAAATCATTTTGTTTTTTTGTATCAATTTTTTCTATAATAATCTCTTCATCTCCTCCAAAATCATCA
>CBFDEF010000107.1:0-4835 GCA_965603755.1 uncultured Arcobacteraceae bacterium | reverse complement strand
ATAATAGTGATATTTTTCTATTTGTCAATTCAATCCATGTGTTAAATATAGTAACTTTCATTAACAATTTAATAAATTATTACCTGATTTCTACCACTCTCTTTAGCTTCATAAACAGCATCATCTGCTCTTTTAATCGTTTTTGCTATATCTTCTTTTTCTTTATAAATTGTTCCACCTATAGAACAAGTTTTTTTCCCTATTTTTGGAAACTCTTCTAACTCAATCACTTTTCTTATATGTTCTAATGCTTTTTTTAAACTTTCAGTAGACTCAATCTTTAAAATCATAATAAACTCTTCTCCACCCCAACGTATAAGGATATCATCGGCTCTTGAGTATTTCTCGATTGTTCTAACAAATTGGATTAATACTTCATCACCAACATCATGTCCATAAGTATCATTTACCAATTTAAAATGATCTATATCTAAAAGTGCCAATCCAAGATGATGACCTGAATCTGTAAATTCATTAATCAATCTATTATAATTTAATTCAAAATATTCTCTATTGTACGCATTTGTTAATTTATCATGAATGGTTTTCTCTTCAAGTTTAATGTTTTCGAGTATAGTTTGAGATATATCGGTTAAACTGACGATTAATAAATTTTCATCAAACTTATTAATTGTGATTGAAAATGCATGAATTTTAAAATCACTCCCCATCATAGAAACTACTCTTTGTGAGTGTGGTAATGTTTGCATAACCTCAATCCAGTTTTCACTTTCGTCTATTTTTCCAAGATGAAAGAATCTATCATTTTCAATAAAATATTCACAAATACACTCATGTTTTTCTTTAAAAGTATTTAGATCATTAAAACCAAAAAATCCAAATAATCGTTTATTGGCAAATGTGATTTGTTTACCATCTGTTAAAATTACAATATTATCTTGCGTATCAATAAATCTTTCTAGATTTAACAAGGTGTTTTTTTGCTCTGTAATATCAACAATATAACCTAAAAAGTGTGTTATATTTTCTTTTTCATCTCTTTGAATTACAGTATAATCTAATATCCACTTAATTTCACCACTTTTAGTTTCAATTCTATATGGCTCATGTTTAAAAAAACTTTTAGATGATTCTTTTGCATTTTCTACTTCATTAAATACCCTATCAATATCATCTTTATAGACACAATCAGCATAAAATACTTTAGAACTCATAAATTCATCTTTTGTATATCCTAGAAGATTACTTGCATTTGATGAAACATAATTTATACTCCAGTTTTCATCATTATTCCATTTGAACAATACTGAATCACCTTGATCAAATAATGATAATAAATTGTTTTGTTCTTTTGTTTTTGCTTCAACAAGCTTTTTATCTGTGATATCTTGCCTAATAGCTGTATATCCAGTCTTTTCACCAAACTCATTGAACATAGGAGAAACAATAATTTGAACCCAAAAAGAGCTACCATCTTTCTTTTTATTTATTATTTCACCATGCCAAGTTTTATTGGCTGTAATTGTTTGCCACATATCTTTAAAAGTACTACTATGCATCGCTGTATGTTTTATAACTCTATGATTTTTACCAATTAGATCTTCTTTTTTATAACCACTCATTTTACTAAATGCTTCTGATACTTTTATGATGTTTCCGTCTATATCAGTTGAAGATATCAGAACATGATCATCAATCATTTTTACGTATTGTGTTAAAAGTCTCTCTTTCTTTTTCTCTTCCGTTACATCTTTTGCTGATACCAAAAGTCTTTTTTTATCTGGCATAAGTGATATAGACATATTTACTTGTACTCTTTTTCCATCTTTAACAATACACGTTTTTTCAAAATTTTCTATAAAACCATCTTCTATCACTCTTTGAAGTGCAGTTACTGATTTGTCATGATTTTGATCAATTCCAAGTTCTACACATGATTTAGTTAAAAGCTCCTCTTTGGTATAACCTGTTATTTTTAAATAAGCATCATTGAAATATAAAAAGTTCGTATCAAGGTCAAGTATTGCAATACCGTCTTTTATTGTATGAAACATAGTTTCAAGCTCTTCTCTTTGCTCTTCAATTTTATGATTAGCTTTTTTTTGAATACGTTGTTTATAGATAAGTAAGAAGATAATCAATAGAAGTATACTTAAAACTGTCAATGCTTCTTTTAGATGAAGAAATTTATCTATTTGTAAAGAACTTAACCATTTTTGACTTATTTTGAGTTGTTCATCTTTATCAATATCAAGTATTGTTTTATTTAAAATTGATAGTAAAAGTTGTTTTTCTTTTTGCACTAAGATATGCAATGGATTTATTCCAAGACTCTCTTGCGAGACAATTTTTAAACCCTCTATAGCATTTGTTTGAATAGTATATGACATAACTGCATGTACTTCTAAAGTAGCATCTGCTTGATTACTTAATACAGAAGCTATAGAGTTTACTATAGATTTTGTTTCCAATATCTTTATTTGGGGATGTTGTGCTTTTATTTTAGCAATGGTTGTGTAACCTTTAGGTATTGCTAATATTTTTCCATCTAAATCTTTTAGAGATTGAATTTGACTTGATTCTTTTGTAAATAGATAATCCCTTACTGTATAATACGATACAGAATAGTCTCCAAATTTTTCTCTATCTTTTGCATGATAAACTGCAGGAAGGATATCGAACTTTTTATCTTTGAAGTTTTTAATTAACTCACTCCAAGTATACCCAGTTACAACATCAAATTTTAAGCCAGTTTTTTGAGAAATAAGGTCTAAATAATCTTTTGTTATCCCTTCATATTCACCCTTTTGATTTACAAAATCAAAGGGTGCCCAATCCATCTCTCCACCAACAGTTACTGTTGGATTATTTTTTATCCATTGTTTTTCTTCTTTTGTAAATTGAACTTGTGCATATAAAAAGTTTATTGATAAAAATAAAATAATGATAACTTTGTACATAAGATTTTAACCTTTCTTATTTAGAGTAAAATAGTGAATTATAATTATAATTATAAAATATTACAAAAAAGCCTAATAAATAATTTGTAATAATATAAATTAAATACTACTGTTAAGTATATATAATTAGTAATTAAAAAGAAGTAAATATATCTTAAAAGGTTTATGATATACTAACTTTCATTAACAGTCAAATTAATTAATTTATGCTAATATTACGAAACATATTATATCAAATTTACAAGGTACACAAATGAAAAAATTTCTTTTTCTTTTTTTTATAACTATATTACATCTGTTTGCTCAAAATGATGTCGAACAAAAGCATATATTAGTTCTTCACTCTTATAATAAATCAATGAGCTGGATAATGAACATTGATAAAGCAATAGGTGATACTTTAAAACCTAATGAAAATAATTATGTATTACACACTGAGTATATGGACACAAAGCGTATTTTTACTAAAGAGTATTTATTAGAATTAAAAAATATGTATAAGATGAAATATGATAATACCAAGTTTGATATTATATTATCAAGTGATAACAATGCATATGATTTCTTAAGAAAAAATAGAGATGAACTTTTTGGAAATGTTCCTGTTTCTTTTTGTGGAGTAAATAATTTTATCCAGAAAGATTTAAAGGGATTAACTAATTTTACTGGTGCTGCTGAAAATTTTGATGCTAAATCTACAGTTGAAACTGCATTTAAACTTTATCCAAAAGCAAAAAATGTTTTCATTATCAATGATTCTCTTACTACAGGAAAAGCGTGGAAAGCAACTATAAAAGAGCAGCTAAAAGATATAGATAAAAAGATCAATATAACTTACTCTCAAAATACTACTATCAAAGATCTTCAGCAAAAACTTCAACAATTAAGTGATGATACAATTGTTTTACTAGGTGTTTATTTTAAAGATAAAGATGGTAAATATTTTACATATGAAAGAATTGGTGAGCTAATAGCAACTAGTTCTACTGCACCTGTATTTTGTTTATTGGAGTTTAATTTAGGAAAAGGTGTTGTTGGGGGAAATGTAATAGGAGGCTACTTTCAAGGTGTTGCACAATCAAAGATAGCAAAAAGAATATTAAATGGAACACCTGTAAAGAGTATACCTGTACAAAAAACAGGTACAACTAGATTTGTTTTTGATTACAATGGCTTAATGAAATATGGTATGAATATAAACATATTGCCAGAAAATACCACAATTTTAAATAAACCAGTCTCAATTTTTGAAATGCATAAAACTATTATTCTAATTTCAAGTTTTGTTATCTTAATACTTGTAACTGTTATAGTGATGTTAATGTTTAATATTAACAAAAGAAAAGAGACAGAAAGACTTCTTAATGATTCCCAAGATGAGATTAAAAGTATCAATGAACACCTTGAAGAAAGAATAGAAGAGAAAACAAAAGAACAAAGCCTTTTATTATCACTTTTTGATAAAGGTGATTCAGTATTGTTTAAATGGAATAATGATGAACACTGGAGTGTATCATATGTATCTCAAAGTATATCAAGGTTGTTAGGTTATACACAAAAAGAGTTTTTAGATGGAGATATAGAATATGCCGATTGTATTGACAAAACAGATTTAGAAACCGTTATTCAAGAGGTTGAGAAAGCAAGTAAATCTAAGAAAAACTATTTTAGACATAAACCTTATAAGTTAGTTACTAAAGATGGTATTATAAAATGGGTATTAGATTATACTATTATTGTAAGAGATGAAGATAACAATATAACACACTTTATTGGATATATAACAAATATTACACAAGAGAAAGAGAGTGAAAAACTTATCGTTCAACAATCAAAACTAGTAGCTATGGGTGAGATGATAGGGAATATTGCACATCAGTGGAGACAACCTTTATCTGTGATATCTGCAGGAGC
>CBFDEF010000106.1:0-4900 GCA_965603755.1 uncultured Arcobacteraceae bacterium | reverse complement strand
TTAATTATTGATTTAATTATTGATTTAAGTCAAATCATTTTAAGTAACTTTATAATATACTTTGGCGATTTTAAATCTAATATAAGGAAGAAATATGTCTAATGAAACAAATAGACGAGATTTTCTTGGTATGTCATTTGCAGCTGTAGCTGCAGTTGGAGGAGCTGCTTCGCTTGTTGGTATGAAACAAGCGTGGGATCCACTTCCATCTGTACTTGCGGCAGGGTTTACTACAATAGACCTTGCTAAAGCTGAATTGAAACCAGGACAACCTCAAACTTTTAAATGGAGAGGAAAACCTATCTTTGTTCTTGAAAAAACAGCAGATATGGAGAAATTCGACGGAGACCTAGTAATAGGTGATAAGAGATATACTGTAGCTATCGGGCTTTGTACACACCTTGGTTGTATTCCAGCATGGAAGAAAGACCAATGGAAATGTGCATGTCACGGTGGAGAGTTTAATGCAAACGGGCAACAAACTTTTGGACCACCACCAAAACCACTTGTTATACCACCATTTAGCGTTGAGGGTACTGTTCTTACTTTAGGTAATGAAGGTCCACAATCAAAAGCTATGATGGCTTCAAGAGCATAAGGAGATATGAATGGCATTAATTAACGAATCATTTTTCAGTGCAGAAGGTCTTGAAAAAAGACTAGCTGGTAAAAAATTCTGGAAAACTATGATGACAGAATATTGGATTCCTAAAGATATTAACTTCTTATGGGCTATGGGTGTAGTTTTAGCTACAACATTTATGATTTTAATTGTAAGTGGGATTTTCTTACTTATGTATTACAAACCAGATACAGCTTTAGCATTTGATAGTGTAAACTACACAATTATGCAAGAGGTTGCTTACGGTTGGTTATTTAGACATATGCATGGTGTTGCAGCTTCGGTTGTATTCTTAATCATTTATATTCATATGTTTACAGGTATTTACTACGGTTCTTACAAAAAAGGTAGAGAGATGATCTGGATCTCTGGTATGTTACTATTTGTAACATTCAGTGCTGAAGGTTTTTCTGGATATATGCTTCCATGGGGACAAATGTCTTATTGGGCTGCTGCTGTTATTACTAACTTATTTGCTGGTGGATCTTTAGAAGCTTGGGGACTTGTTGAATGGATTAGAGGTGGTTTTGCTGTTAATGATGCAACACTTACTAGATTCTTCATGTTACATGTTTTCTTAATTCCATTAGTTATTATTAAAATTATTGTAATTCACTTTTATACTTTAAGAATTCCACATGTAAATAATCAAGATTCTGATGATATTGATTATGATGCTGAAGCTGAAAAATATTTAGCTGGAAATAAAAAAGAATCAAAAGTTATCCCATTTTGGCCTGTATTCTTATCTAAAGATTTTGCAGTTCTAGGATTATTTTTAATATTCTATTTTTACTTAGTATTCTTTAACTATAACTTTGCAATGGATCCAGTTAACTTTGATCCTGCTAATGATATGGTTACACCTGCACATATTTACCCTGAGTGGTATTTCTTATGGTCTTATGAGACACTAAGAGGACCTTTCTTTGATATGTTTGGTATGAAAGCTGGAGATATTGGTCTTATTATATTTGGTTTAGCACAAATTATTTTTGTTGTTTTCCCATTTTTAGATAGAGATCCTGAAGTTTTACCTGCACATAAAAGACCAAGATTCTTTATCTGGTTCTGGATTATGATTGTAGATTTACTTGTACTTTCTGTTTATGGTAAATTACCTCCAACAGGTGCAAATGCTTGGGTAGGATTCTATGCAACTGCTGTATTCTTACTGTTATGGGCATCTTTACCATTCATCACTAAAGCTGATGCAAAAGCAAGAGGAGCGTTATAATGAGAGAATTAAAAATATTAGGTGTAGTAGCATTCTTTACAGGTCTACTATACTGGGGTGTTGAGCCATTTGCTCACACTCAATTACACCCACATGTAGAAGCTCCTGAATATACATTTAAAGATGTAGATGGTTTAAAAGGTGCTAAAGGTGATGCAGCTAAAGGTGCAGAACTTGTTGCTGCTAACTGTACAGCTTGTCACTCTATCAATAAAGCTGGTTTCCCACCTTTAATGGATGATGTAAGTTCTGCAGCATCTTATGGTGTTGTACCACCTGATTTAAGTAATGCTGGTCATATTTATGATGCAAACTTTTTAGCTGCATTTATAAAAGACCCTGCAAAAGCAACAAAAACAACACATAAATATCTTGATGGTGCTTCACATCCTATGCCTGGATATGGTTGGATGCAAGCTCAAGAGATAGCTGATATGGTAGCTTATTTACAATCAATTGCTCCAAAAGCAATGTCAAATAAAGAAGTTTTTGTTGATGCATGTCAAAGATGTCACTCTATAAAATATGGTGATTTTTATGGTGGTAGTATGAATGCTAAAACTCCTGATGCAAATATAAAATCTTATATGGGTACTATCCCTCCTGATTTATCTCAATATATCAGAAGTAGAGGTGAAAACTATTTACATGAGTTTATTAATGATCCTCAAAAACATCTTCATGGAACAGCTATGCCTAGAGTTGGTTTAACTGAAAATGCAGAGACACAAGTTATTGAGTATATGACAGAAGTTGGTGATAGTAAAAAGCCAGAAAGAGAAGCACTTGCTGGTCCATTTTTAGGTTATCTTGTAATTTTTGCAATATTTGCATTATTATGGAAATCTAAAATTTGGCGTCAAGTACACTAAGAAAGGATAATAAAAAATGAAATTAACAAAAATTTTAATGGCTGGTATCCTTAGTGTTACTGTAGCATCTGCTAATGATGTTATGAAAAAGTCTATGACTATGATGCAATCTGGTATTGAATTAGTTCAAACAGGATTTATTAATAATAGTGAAGATTCTATAAAAATGGGACTTAAACAAATCAAAGAAGGGAACGCAATGTTCTCTTCTGAGGCTGTTATTAAAAAATATCTTCCATCAGATAAAAAACATATGTCTAATGTTGCTGTAAATGCATCAAAAAGAATTGCTGCTGATACGACAATCATTGAATTAAACATTGATGATAAAGCTTATACAAAAGCTGCTGAAGGTTACTCTGATATGTTGAATGCATGTTCAAGATGTCATGGGATAGTAAGAAGCTGGTAGTATTAGTTTTAAACTATTTAAATTAGGGGAAGCTATTTTAGCTTCCCCTTTTTTTATAGTATAATTTACTAATAATAATATAAGTTTCAAACTGTATATTTATAAAAATAAAAAAAGGAGATTATTTTAATGTTTAAAAAAATATTTTTATCTTTAATATTTAGTACACTTCTGTTTGCTGATTTTTCAACAATGAGTACGAAACAGGTACAAGATGCTATTAAAGAAGGTATAGCTGTAATCGATATAAGAAGAGAAGATGAATGGAAACATTATGGGGTTATAGAAAATAGCCATAAGATTACATTTTTTAATGGAAGAGGTGAATATAATGGTGCAAAGTGGTTAGAAGAATTTACAAAAATAGTAAAAACTAAAGATCAACCATTTATATTAGTTTGTGCTCATGCAAATAGAACAAAAGCTGTAGGAAAAATGTTATCTCAACAATTAAGATATACAAAGGTATATGATCTTGATGGTGGAATAAACTATGGATGGATAGATAAAGGTCTTAAAACAGTTAAGTAACTAAACTAAAATCTTAGATGAGATAGTAATAACTGCTGTTTCACTTCTAAGAATTAAATTTGAATCAATACCTACTATTTTATCTTCACTAAACTTATTAACCTCATCCTTAGAAAAACCACCTTCACATCCTAATACAATTGTTTTTATACCATCTTTTTTGGATCCTATATTTTTGTCAGAAAAATTAAACATATAAGTATCTGGATTTTGAGCGATAAATTGATCTAAACTACTACAACTATCTAGTTTTATAATACTGCTACGACCTGATTGTTGACTAGAATTTATTAAAAGTTTTTCTAATTTTTCATAGTTTATTTTATATTGTTTTTGAGAGTATTCACACTGTATAAATGTAATCTTAGTAACTCCAAGTTCATTTAAACTTGCAATAACTTTCTCTATTGATTTAAAATCAATTATACACCATCCTATATGAAGCTCTTTTGATGGTTTGACAACTAATAGTTTAGAACTTACTAATTCTAATGTAGTTTTTCTTCTATCAATATTTTGTACTTTATATTCATAAATACTATCATCTCTTAAGTTTCTAAAATACAGATTTTCATCAATGCTGTGTCTTCTTACTTTAAATAAATACTTATGAAGTTCTGCTTCAATAGTTAATACTGGATTTCCAGAATCCTTATGATATGTAAATTGCATTTTATTTAACTACTAAAATATTTTAGAAACAACATATGTAAATACAATGGCACTAATCTCCATCATATATATTTTTTTTGCAAAAACTCTAAATTCATCTTGTTTTTCAAACTCTGCTGTTTTAATAACTCTCATCTTTTTATATCTTTTAATCTCTAAAATCATTACAAAAATTGAAGTTGCTAACATTAATAAAACAGTGATACTTAAATCATGTGAGAAAGCAGCAACAATTCCACCTGTATATGCAACTACAGCATTTAACGAATGAAAAACTGGTGTTAATACTTTTAACCTTTTTATCAAATCAAAATAATCATCAACTCTAAGTACTGATAGTAAATTAAAAACCATAACAAACATTAATGCTAAGATAAAATAAACATGCCAATTAACAGATATAGATACAAATTCCATATATAATATTCCTCTTTAAAATTTTTACTAAAGAAACTCTTTTTACTTTATTCTTTAAGTAAGTTCGTTTTCGGTATTATAACACAATAATTAACAAATAAAAGGTAAGCCATGGGAATTTGTATAAAAGAAGCATT
>CBFDEF010000105.1:0-4910 GCA_965603755.1 uncultured Arcobacteraceae bacterium | reverse complement strand
TAGGTTAAGCAAAAAAACACACAATATTTAGAAATTTGCCCACAATCTTAAGCATATAAAATGACTAAAGTATACCCTCCCACTCTCTACATTTTTTTATAAAATCTATTCTTAATTCTCAAAGCAAAATAAAATCTATGTGTTAATTATTTTATTTGATTATTAATTCAATTAGACACAGTTATATGTAACAAAATTGTAATATTAATTTGCATTAGAGAACAACAAAACAAATATAAAAAAATACTGCATTTATCTCAAATGATTGTTTATATTATAAATAATTTTTGTAATATAACTAGCTAAATATTGGTTTTATAAGCTATTTATTAATAAGTTTTAAAATTTATTCAATCATTTTAAAAACTCTTATGGACTCTTTAACTAAAGGCTTTTATACCTTTATAAATAACAAAACAATTAATAATTTTTTATCATTCTAGTCTAAATTAAAATAGATTAATTTAAATAAAACAATATCTATTATATAATTAAATATTAATAAATAAGTAATAGTTATAATATTTATACAATGAAATTATATCGTAAGCTTAATAAAAGAGGAAAAAATGTTTCAAAATATGACAATTGGAAAAAAATTAGGGTTGACAGTATTGGCTGTTTCATCAATAGCATTATTAGTAGGTTATTTAATACTAAGTTGGAATGCAGTTAAAATAGAAAAAGAAGTTAATGAGAGATTTGTAAAAAATCTACAATCTGAAACTTTAGCAAAATTTGAAGTGAAAAAAGCAATTGGTATAACAAATGCAGTTTCAATTGCAAATGATGGTAGAATTAAACAAGCTCTAAGAACAAATGAGAGAGAAGTTGCTGTTTTATCATTAGGGTTCATTGGTAAAAAGATGAAAAAATCTACACCATTTAAAAATGTTAAAATACACCTTCATACAAAAGAGAATAAATCATTTGTAAGAAGTTGGAAAGTTAATAAATTTGGTGATGACTTAAGTTCATTTAGAGCCAGTGTCGTTGCTGTAAATCAGACAAGAAATGCTGTAAATACTTTTGAAGTTGGAAAAGCTGGTTTATCTCTTCGTTCTGTTGCTTGTGTAACAGATGATGATGGAACACCACTTGGTTCATTAGAGTTTATGCAAGGTTTAAATTCTGTCGCTAAAGATTTTAATAAAAATGAAGATGGTTTTTTATTGCTAATGGATAAATCTTTAGCTAAAGCAACAGTTGATTCAAGTATGTATTTTAAAAATTATATAATTTCACAAAAATTTATAAAAAAAGACTTTTTAACAGATGCCAAAAATATAGATTTTGCTAAACTATTTAAAGAGAAAAAATTTCATACAGATAAGTTTTTATACACTTATGTAGATGTAAAAGATTTTCAAGATAAAAAGTTAGGTATTGCTCTTGTTGGTAGCCCTTTAACTAAAGTTAATTTAGCTGTTGATAGTGCTAAAAAAATTATAAATATTTCTTTAGAGATTATTGTTGTATTAGTTGTTTTTATTTTAATAGCAATTAGTACTGGTGTTAGAAAAATTGTTATATCTCCTTTAAATAACTTTAATAATGGTATTAAAAATCTTATAAACAGTAGTTCTGGTTCGTCAAATAGAGTAGAGAAACAGTCAAATGACGAGTTAGGAGATGTAGCAGATAACTTTAATATCTATTTACAATCTATAGATGATGGTATAAAAGAAGATATGAGATTTATAGCAGATACTGAAGAGGTTATGAATAGAGTTGGAAGAGGATGGTTTGCTAAACATATAAAAGCTCAAACATCAAACCCTGCTTTAATTCAATTAAAATCAACAGTGAACAACTCCTTAGAAGAGCTAAGAAATAAGTTTTTAATTGTAAATAATTTATTATCTGAATTCACAAAATTAAATTATACAAATGAATTAAATGTTGATGGTATTGAAAAAGGTGGTGTGTTTGATCATTTGGTAAATGATGTAAATATTTTAAAAGATGCTATAACTAAAATGCTTATTGAAAATAAACAAAATGGTATGACACTTAGTGATAGTTCTACTGTTTTATTAACAAATGTTGACTTACTAAATAAAAATTCAAATGAGGCAGCCGTAGCATTAGAAGAAACAGCAGCGGCACTTGAAGAGGTAACATCAAATATTTCAAATAACACAAATACAGTTATCAATATGGCAAAATATGGTGAAGATGTAAAAAGTTCAGTTGCAAATGGTCAAAAACTAGCAAATCAAACAACTATAGCGATGGATGAGATAAATACAGAAGTAACAGCTATAAGTGATGCAATATCAGTAATAGACCAAATTGCATTTCAAACAAATATTCTTTCACTAAATGCAGCGGTTGAAGCCGCAACTGCTGGTGAAGCTGGAAAAGGTTTCGCCGTAGTTGCACAAGAGGTTAGAAATCTGGCTTCTCGTTCAGCAGATGCAGCAAATGAGATAAAGGCTTTAGTATCAAATGCTACAAATAAAGCAGATACTGGTAAATCTATAGCAGATGAGATGATAGTTGGATATACACATTTAAATGATAGAATCTCTAAAACACTTGATTTGATTTCTGATGTAGAGATGGCATCTAAAGAGCAAAAAATAGGGATAGAACAAATAAATGATTCTATAAATCAACTTGATCAACAAACACAAGGAAATGCGAATATAGCTTCACAAACTCAATGTGTAGCACAACAAACAGATGAAATATCTAAATTAATAGTTACAAATGCAAATCAAAAAGAGTTTAATGGAAAAAATAGTGTAAAAGCAAAAGAGATGGGTGAATGTTCTATACCTAATTCACAGATGAATGGGCAAGTTTCTAGAGGATGAAAAAAAGTATATTATTTAGTTTAATCTTTGTTGTGTTGTCTACACTCTCTTATTTAATACTGGAGTATGAAAAAGATAAAAAGATAGAGCAATATTTAAATACTAAAACTAAACAATATACTCAGAGTTACGATGCTTTATATCATGAATATAAACAACTATCAGAGGTTATATTTAAAACCAAGATTAATACAAAAGAGGTTTTAACTATATTTAAAAATAGAGATAGAGATAAACTATATCTCTATTTGAAAGATACATATTCTCTTTTAAAACAACAGCAAATAAAACAACTACATTTTCATCTACCTTCTAATGATAGTTTCTTAAGATATCATCGACCAAATAAATATGGTGATAATTTAACAGATATAAGAGCAACGGTAAAATATGTAAATGAAAGCAAAAAACCAATAGATGGATTTGAAGAGGGTAGAGCTTCTAGTGGATATAGATTTGTTTTCCCTTTATTTTATGAGAAAGAGCATATAGGAAGTGTAGAGGTTTCTTTTTCTACTTTTGCAATACACAAAGAGTTTATGGCAAGCTATCATGTTATTTCAAATTCTTTAGTATCTAAAAATACAGTTGATGAAAAAGTATTTAAAAGTGAAAAGAGCAACTATATACAATCTCCATTTGAAAATTATTATTTGAAAAAAAGTATACTAACTTATATAAAAAATAATATTCAAGAAAAAATTATTATGCCAGTTTCTGAAACTACCAAATCTATCATAGATAATAATATCATAAAAAAAGATTCTTTTTCTATTTATGATACTCTTAGAAAAGAGGTGATGACTTTTATAAAAATAAGAAATCCTATATCAAAAAAACATGTTGGTTTTTTTGTGATTAAAAGTGATAACAACTACATTATTGATAAAACAAATAATTTCTATATATTCTTAAGTCTAGTAATTATTTTTATAGCTAGTGTATTAATTTTTATATTTAAAGATATAGCATATAAAAAGAAAATAAAACTTAATCATAGTAAACTACAAACTATTTTAAATGAAGCAGATAGTGGTATTGGTGTGATTGATTTAGATGGTAATTTTTTGGAAGTTAATCACGCTTATTGTAAGCTGTTAGGATATTCTAAAGAGGAATTATTAAATATAAATTGTTTGGATATTAGTAGTAAAGATACAAAAGAAAAAGCAAAACAAATTATTGAAGAAGCAAAACAAAAAGGTAGAATATCGAAAGCAAGAAAAGAGTGTATTTCAAAACAAGGTGAATTAATACATATAGAGTTATCACTTACACTTCTTCCATCAGGTAAAGAGTTTATAGCAGTTATCACTTCACTTGAAGATAAACTTCAACTTGAACACTTAAATAGTAATCTTCAAGAAGAGGTAGATAAGACAGTTAAGAGCTTAAAAATAAAAAATAGTTTATTGTCACAACAGTCTAAAATGGCTGCAATAGGTGGGATGATAGATTCTATTGCCCATCAATGGATGCAACCAATTGGAGTGATTAGAATGAAGCTTCAAATGTTAGAATTAGATTTGGAATTAAATCAAGTAACCGATGAAAAAATTCTAGACACTACTCAAGGTGGAGAGGATCAAATAAAACATCTTATTGATACTATTAATGAATTTAGAGCATTTTTTAGACCAAATTCAAAAGTTGTAGAGACACCGTTAAAAGTTATTATTGATGCTTCAATTTTATTAATGCAAGATAATTTGATAAAAAACAGTATAAATATTAATGTTACAGGAGATACAACAGCTGTAGTAAAAGTAAATTCAAATGAATTTAAACATGTAATTATAAATATTGTAAATAATGCAAAAGACGCCTTTAATGATAATAATATAGATAAACAAAAAAGAAGTTTAATATTTAATATAGAAAGAATAGAAGATAAGACTGTTTTTACTATTACGGATAATGCGGGTGGAATACCTGAAGATATCATAAATCATATCTTTGAGCCAAACTTCACTACAAAAGATAAAAGAAAGGGTACGGGTATTGGACTCTATATGACAAAACAAATCATTGAGAAAATTGGAGCAACTATTGAAGTTGAAAATATTGATAATGGTGCTTCTTTTAAAA
>CBFDEF010000104.1:0-4910 GCA_965603755.1 uncultured Arcobacteraceae bacterium | reverse complement strand
AGTGGCAGAGAGTGGGGGATTCGAACCCCCGGAGGTATGACCCTCGCCGGTTTTCAAAACCGGTACGTTCGACCAACTCTGTCAACTCTCTATAAGAATAAAAAAATAATACTAACGTATTGCTTTTTTATGAATATTAAAAAATAATACAAAAGTATTGTCTTTTAATGAATAATTTAAAAAACTATATCTAAATATGATTTTTTAAATGGATTTAATGGTGCGAATGGTCGGAATTGAACCGACACTCCGAAACCGGAATTGGATTTTAAGTCCAACGCGTCTACCTATTCCGCCACACTCGCATGTATTTTTAACTTTTGAAGTTAAAGGTATTTTTGTATCTTTATATATGTAATGTTATAAATTTTAAATAAGTGGCAGAGAGTGGGGGATTCGAACCCCCGGAGGTATGACCCTCGCCGGTTTTCAAAACCGGTACGTTCGACCAACTCTGTCAACTCTCTATCTATTGTTTATTTAAAATTCATTTTCTAATGGTGCGAATGGTCGGAATTGAACCGACACTCCGAAACCGGAATTGGATTTTAAGTCCAACGCGTCTACCTATTCCGCCACACTCGCATGTATTTTTAGTCTCTTAAACTAAAGGTATATGTAAATAAAAATTGTCATCTTTTATTTAGTGGGCGAATTATAGCCATCTTTTTTTTAATTGTCAAGTATTTTTTAGCAATTTTTGGTATAATTTAAAATATTTAGAAAATAAAGGATATTTTATGAGAAGTGATGAAGTAAAAAAAGGGCATGACAGAGCACCGCATAGGTCATTATTAAGAGCTACAGGACTACAAGATGAAGATTTTAACAAACCATTTATAGGTGTTGCAAACTCTTTTATTGAGATTATTCCTGGTCATTTCTTTTTAAATAAAGTTGCAGATATTATAAAAGATGAGATTAAAAAAGCTGGTTGTGTACCTTTTGAGTTTAATACAATTGGTGTAGATGATGGTATAGCAATGGGTCATGATGGTATGTTATTTTCTCTTCCAAGTAGAGAATTAATTGCAAACTCTATTGAAACTGTAATGAATGCACACAAACTTGATGCAATGATTGCAATTCCAAATTGTGATAAAATTGTACCAGGTATGATAATGGGTGCAATTAGAGTTGATGTTCCAACTGTTTTTGTTTCAGGTGGTCCAATGGCAAAAGGTTATACACAAGATGGTACACCAATTGATTTAGCTACTGCTTTTGAAGCTGTAGGTAAATTTGAAGCTGGTGAGATAACAGAGGAGCAATTAACTGATATTGAATGTAATGCTTGTCCAAGTGGAGGATCTTGTTCAGGTATGTTTACTGCAAATTCTATGAATACACTTATGGAAGCTATGGGTATTGCACTTCCTGGAAATGGAACTATTCTTGCACTTACTAAAGAAAGAGAAGAGTTATATAGAAAAGCAGCTAGAAGAGTTTGTGAAATTGCTAAGATGGAACAAGAAGAAAAAGCTAAATACAATATGACAAATATCTTAAATGAAAACGCAGTAAGAAATGCATTTGCTGTTGATATGGCAATGGGTGGTTCTTCTAATACTGTTCTACATATGTTAGCAATTGCAAGAGAAACAGGTGCAGACTTTAACTTAGAAGATATAAATAAAATATCTAAAAATGTTTCACATATTGCAAAAATATCTCCATCATTGACAACTGTTCATATGCAAGATATTGATAAAGCTGGTGGTGTAAATGCAGTTATGCATGAGATGGATAAAAGAGGTGAAAATGGTGTATTAATAGATAACCTTACAATTACTGGTGAAACTTTAAAAGAAAGAATTGCTACAGCCCAGATTAAAGATACAAATATTATCCATACTATTGATAATCCATATAGTGAAGTTGGTGGATTAGCAATTTTATATGGTAACCTTGCTCAAGAGGGAGCTGTTATTAAAACTGCTGGAATTACTGGAGAAAGAGTATTTACAGGAACTGCTGTATGTTTTAACTCTCAAGATGAAGCTATTGCAGGTATTCTTGACCATAAAGTAAAAGCTGGTAATGTTGTTGTTATTAGATATGAAGGTCCTAAAGGTGGTCCAGGTATGCAAGAGATGCTTGCACCTACATCACTTATTATGGGTATGGGTCTTGGAAATTCTGTTGCACTTATTACTGATGGTAGATTTTCTGGTGCAACAAGAGGAGCATCTATTGGTCACGTTTCACCAGAAGCTGCTGAAGGTGGTATGATAGGACTTCTTAAAGATGGAGACTCTATACATATTGATGTTGATCAATATATTTTATCTGTTGATTTAAGCGATGAAGAGATAGCAAAAAGAAAAGCAGAGTTTACTCCAATTAAAAAAGAGATTAAATCTTCTTGGCTTAAACAATATAGAGCACTAGTTACAAATGCATCTAATGGTGCAATGCTTAGAACAGACCTATTTTAAGGATATAAATTGGCAAATTATCAACATGAATTAGATGAAGAGTTAGATTTAGAAGAACCAAAAAAGTATAAAGTATTATTACTTAATGATGATTTTTCTACTATGGATTTTGTTATAGAGGTATTGATTAAAATATTTAGAAAATCGCTTGATGAATCTGAAAAAATTATGCTTGATATTCACAATAATGGAAAAGCTATTTGTGGTGTATATACTCACGAAATAGCTTTTACAAAAGTAGCACAAATTAAAACTATGGGTAGAAAAGCTGGTTTTCCACTTAAAGCAATAGCGGAAGAAGAATAAGAATATGATGATAAGTGAAGGTTTACAACGAATATTTAGCCATGCAGTAAATTATGCAAGAGCAAATAAACATGAATATATAACAGTTGAACATATATTTGTTTATCTTTTAAAAGAGAAATCTATCATCTCATTACTTAATGAGATGCAAATGGATGTAGATTTAGTATATGATAAATTAAAAACATATATTTTAAAAAATACACCTAAATATCCAAAAGAGTTAGAAAATGAAGACCCAGTAGAGAGTATAACTTTAACAAATACAATCGAACAAATGGTATCTCATAGTCAACTTTCAGGTAAAGGTGAATCTACTGTTGAAGATATGTTTGTTTATATTCTAAAAGATGAGCAAGCATACTGTACACATCTTTTACATCAGCAAGGTTTAGAAAGAGTTGATATTCTTGAAGAGATAAGCCATGGAAGTAGTTCTATAGAAGTTGAAGAAGAAAATAAAAAACATAAAAAAAATGAAGATAGTCCTTTATCTTTAAATAGTACAGAACTTGTTTCAGTTGCACTTGCTGGAAAAATTGACCCCGTAATTGGTAGAGATAAAGAGATTAGTCGAACAATAGAGATACTTGCAAGAAGAAAAAAGAACAACCCCATTTTACTAGGTGAAACAGGTGTTGGAAAAACTGCTATTGTTGAGGGTCTTGCTCTTGCAATTTCAACTGGTGATGTACCTGAATTTTTACAAAAAGCAAAAATATACTCTTTAGATATGGGTTCAATGCTTGCAGGGACTAAATATAGAGGTGACTTTGAGAAGAAACTTAAAGGTGTTCTAAAAGAGGTTAGTAAAAAGAAAAATGCTATTTTATTTATAGATGAGATACATACAGTTGTAGGTGCAGGTGCAGTTGGTGGAAGTACAATGGATGCTTCAAATATCTTAAAACCACTTTTAACTACTGGAAAACTAAGGCTCATTGGTGCTACAACTTATGAAGAGTATCGAAATGATTTTGGTAAAGATAAAGCTTTTAGCAGAAGATTTGCAAAAGTAGATATTAAAGAGCCAGACATTGAAGATTGTGTTGTTATTTTAGAAGGATTAAAATCTAAATATGAAGAGTTTCATAATGTTTCATATTCACAAGATAGCTTGCGTCTTGCAGTTGAATTAAGTAAAAAATTTATAAACGATAGATTTTTACCTGATAGTGCTATAGATGTTATAGATGAAGTTGCTGCAACAATTAAGTTAAAATCAACATCAAAAAAAGTTGTAAATATAACTTCAACAGATGTTGAAAATACAATCGCTTCAATAGCAAATATACCTGCAAAAACTGCAACAAAATCAGATATTTCACTACTTAAATTACTAGAAAAGAACCTTCAAAAAAGGGTATTTGGTCAAGATAGTGCAATACAAACTATTGTAAAAGCTATTAAAATAAATCGTGCAGGGATGGGTGAAGATAATAAACCCGTAGGAAGTTTCCTTTTTACAGGAAGTACTGGTGTTGGTAAAACAGAAGTAGCCAAAGAGTTAGCACATGTGATGGGTGTACACTTTGAGAGATTTGATATGAGTGAATATGGTGAAGCACATACAGTTAGTCGTCTTATTGGAGCACCTGCTGGATATGTTGGATATGAAAAAGGTGGTTTATTAACTGAAGCTATTAAAAAACATCCACATACAGTTTTATTACTTGATGAGATAGAAAAAGCACATCCAGATTTAATGAGTTTATTACTACAAGTAATGGACAATGCAACTTTAACTGACAACAATGGAACAAAAGCAGACTTTCAAAATGTTATATTAATTATGACGTCAAATCTAGGGGCCACTCAAACAAATGTGATGGGCTTTGAGAAAGATGATTCTGCAAATGAAGATAAAGCAGTTAAAAAGTTTTTTGCGCCAGAGTTTAGAAATAGACTTGATGCAACAGTTAAATTTACTCAACTAAGCGAACCAATTTTAATTAAAATTGTAACTAAGTTTATAAAAGATTTAGAGTTAAGTTTGGCAGATAAAAATATCAAAATAACATTAACATTAAAAGCTAAAAAAGAGTTAGCACACCTAGGCTATGATAAATTAATGGGTGCACGACCTTTACAAAGAGTTATAACTACACATATTAAAACACCTCTTACAGATGAGATACTTTTTGGTAAACTACTAAAAGGTGGAGA
>CBFDEF010000103.1:0-4932 GCA_965603755.1 uncultured Arcobacteraceae bacterium | reverse complement strand
ATTCTAATATAAAATTTTAAATAATAAAAAAACCTCACATTTATGTGAGGTTTTTTTTATTCAAATATTCATACATTGTTCATATTGGAGTGTTAATATAGAGATAAATTAGAAAGGATTTATCTGTGTTATACAATGCAATACGAGCTTTAAAAGCAAATCGCTTAAAAACAACTCTTATATCACTTAGTTTAATTTTCTCAATAGTATCAATATTTTTAATTAGTTCTATCTCTAATGGTATTATTACTATGTACAGTTCTATGCTTAAAAGTGATGGAGATATTATCATAACTCAAGCAAACATATCTGATACATTTTTTTCAAATGTTGATATAAAACTTATAGAAAAAATTAAACTAATAGATGGTGTAAAAGATGTGTCAGCTCTAATAGTTGGAGCATCACCAATAGAATCTTTACCTATAGTTGCTGTTTATGGTGTTACAAAAAATAGGTTTGAAAACTACAAATTGATAAAAAACTCTTATCCTCAAAAAGACGAAGTATTAGTAGGAGAATCTATTTACAATAATCTAAAAGATAAAAAAAGTATATTTATAGGCAATAAAATTTTTAATATCTCAGGTATTTTTAGAAGTGAAATAGGTTTTGAAAATGGTGGAGTGGTTTTAAATATAGAAGAAGCTGGAAAAATATTTAACAAAAGTGCATCAATGATTATGGTTAATAGCAATATTGATACAAATATTGAACAACTTATAAAAGATATTCTTAGGTTTGATTCACATATAGATGCAAAATCAACAGAAAGTTTTATTAGTAACTATAACCAATTTAAAATTTTAAAAACATCTTCTAATGTTATCTCTTTAATTGCATTTTGTATGGGACTTCTTGGGATTGCAAGTATTATGAGTATAACTATAAACCAAAGGAAAAGTGAATTTGGAATAAAAAGAGCTATTGGAATATCTACAAATAAAATTGTTTTTTCTATTATGATTGAGAGTTTTATATTAGGTTTTTTAAGTTTTTTAAGTGCTTTTTTTATATCAAATATAGTTCTATATTTCATAAAAAATTCTTCACATCTACAAGGTTATGTAAATGGTGATATATCATCAGGATTAGCTTTAAGTATATTTATCACCTCTATTTTAATGGCGATGATTGGTTCAGTAATACCTGCAATAAATGCATCTAAAATTGACCCAGTTATTTTAATTCAAGGGAATAAGATATGAAAAAAAATAACTGCATAATTAAAACAAATAATATTTCACATAGTTATGAAAGTGATATTGCATTAGATAATATAAATATTGATATAAAAAAAGGTGAGTTTATATCAATAATAGGTGAAAGTGGAAGTGGGAAGTCAACATTGTTGTCTATTTTATCAACTTTACTACAGCCAACAAAAGGTGAACTTTTTTTTAATGATATAAATTATAAAGATATAAAAAATATAGACAATTTTAGACAAACAAACATTGGGTTTATATTTCAGTTTCATTATCTAATAAACTATTTAACAGTAAAACAAAATATACAATTAGCATCTCCAAAGACACAAGAGAAAGATATAATTTTACTATTAGAACAGTTAGGAATATCAATATTATTAAATAAATTTCCAGACCAAATATCAGGAGGAGAGCGACAAAGAGTAGCAATAGCAAGAGCCTTGATAAATAAACCATCAGTAATATTTGCAGATGAACCAACAGGTAATCTTGACTCCAAAAATTCTCTTATAGTTTTTGAGTTATTTAGAGAATTATCAAAAAAAGGAACAACTATAGTTGTTGCAACACACGATACAAAACTATCAAATTTAAGTGATAAAGTATATGAGGTAATAGATGGAAAACTTTAATAACTTTATTGAAACTCATTTTAAAATATCTTTTAGTTTTTTTGCAGTAGGTTTGTTTTTTGGTATATTATATTCTGTAAATTTACTAGGGTTTTCTATGGAATCACAAACTTTACTACCTGCTAATATACGCTCAATTCATATTAGTCTAATGTTATATGGATTTATAACTTTGATGCTTTCATATCTCCCTTTTTTACTTATAAATAAAGAGGTAGGTAGTTCTAAAGATGGGCTACACTATTTAAACTTATATACTATATTTTGGTATATATTTTTAATCTTTATGATATTTTCTCTTCTATTTGGAAATAGAAGAGGATTGGCATTTTATGATTTTCCTTATGAGCTAAATTTTATTTTAGCACTTGCAGGTGTGTTTTATATTATTGCTTTATATAAGTTTATCAAACAGTATAAAACTCTTCCTATGTGGGTAAAAATATGTTTAAGAGTAGTTATTATTGCTCCAATTGCACTTTTAATACTAATGAATCCAATCATAGGACAGGTTGAAAGTACAATATCTGGGCCTCACGGTGATAATACTTTAGGTATGAGTTTGGCAATAATCCCTTTATATTATTTGATAATAAAACTTGTAAATAAAGATGAATTTACAGCAAAATGGAATATCTTTTGGATTATTCCAACTATATTTTATTTTGGTTCGGTTTTATATAGAATCTTTTTTGAACCACTTACATACAATCAAGAGTGGTTTTTGCAATACCTTACACTTTTTTATATACCACTTTTATATAGATGGTATAAAGATACAAATATCGATAAATTTGCATCAAAGGCACTTTTAATATCAATATTAGCATTTTTATTTGTAGATATTGAAGGAAATATATTATTTATTCCAGAGTTTAGATGGTTGTTTCATAGAAATGATTTAATTGTAGCACATGCTCATATGGCAATGGGTATAGGTGTATTTTTTATGGTTATAACTATATTTAGTAAATATATAAAAGATATTAATAAAACTATATTTTATTATACATATTTAACTGGTGTGTTGGGTATATTTATTGTTTTATCAATAAGTGGATTTTCACAAGCAAATATAATAGATCTTGATATATTTAACTTATGGGTATTAAGAACAATTTTTGGAATACTAACTATTTTTAGTTTACTTACATTTATCACCTATACTAAAAAGTTATCAACTTTAAAAATATATAATTTGATTGGTGTTCTAAATGATGGACTTGGTGGGGTATTTTTAATTTTACTTGCAAGTTATTTATATCCATTAGTAGGTTTTGAATTTAGTGGAAAGTATGAGTACATAGTATTTGCTTTTGTTAGTATGACAGGAATTATACATCTTATGGCATTAAAATATAATAAGCACTCAATAATATTAACTAAGCTAACGGTAATAATTAGAATATTTATAAGTGCACTATTTTTTGCTTTATATTCTGCAAATATACTTGGTGTAGAAGCTTTGATTATCTCTTCTTTTGATATTATTTTTGCCTCTATTTATTTAATCTATATTAAAAAGGAAAACTTATGCAAAGATTATTCTTAGTTTTATTTATAGCTTCTGAGCTAAGTTATTATTTACTTATTGCTCAAACTGGTATTGTTCAATATTTTGGATCAAATATATATTTAATAGCACTATTACCAATAGGTGGAATCATTGGTTCTTTAAGTGTTGGTTATATAAAAATATCAAATAGAAATAAGATTTTATTTTTTCTATTAGTTCAATTGGTGTTAAGTTTTTATTATCCTGACTTATCACAATTGATGCTTTTTATTTTAGGTATTAGTATAGGTTCATTAGCACCATTAGTTATAAATGAATTAAAAAAAGCAACACTTACTGATTTAGGATTTGCTTTAGGGTTATCGTATGTATTAGGAACTTTTTTAGTTACCTATGAGGTTTCTCAAAGAGGAGAATTGGCAATATTATTAACAATGATTGCATTAGTAAGTTCAAATTTTATAGGACAAAAAGAGTTTGGTAAAAGTACTTATAATTATGAAGAATACTCTTTGTTAACAATGGTTTTATGGATATTTCTTGACTCAGCACTATTTGAGACATTAGCAAGAGATGCAAATATTTCAATATGGGGAGGTGAATATATTTATCAAATAGCAATATTTCATTTAATTGGAATTATAGTTGCAATAAAAGTGAAAATTGAGAAAAAACAAAAAGAGCTATTTATTATTGTTCTATTTGCATTAAGTTATTTATTATATTTTTTAAGAGAGTGTTATCTATTAGCAATAATTTATCCGTTTGTTATCTCTTATTACAATGTGATGATTCTTAAAACAATTTTAAAAAAAGATTTAAAAACTTTAGGTATTTTTATGGTTTTTATTGGTTGGATTGCATCAGGTGCGGGATTGTTTTTTGCACTAGAAAGCCTAATGTTGTTTATTCCAATAATTTTTTTAATAATATTTTTTGGAATAATAAATATTCAAGAGATACAAAAAAAGGAGATTCGATATGTATAAAATAATAATACTGGTTTTACTAAATTTATTATATGCCAATGGTTATGATTTAAAATTAGAAAGTGGTATCATCAAAGTGCATACAGAGGTTTTTGGTGATAGTAAAATAGAACCATCAACAAAAGTTATAAACTCAAATATTAAAATAGATAATTCATTAACCTCAATGAGGGGAGATATATCTATATCTTTCTTATCATTAAAGAGTGAAAATGAATCAAGAGACAAAAGTATGTATAAACTTATAAACGAAAATTCAAATGATTTAATTACATTTAATATACTTAAACTTGTTAAAATAGATGATAAATATCAAGTGAACGGTAACTTAACACTAAATGGAGTTACCAAAGCAATAAAATCATCGACATCTATAACAGAGTCAAAAGAAAAATTAAATTTTTATGGTAAATTTGATATATTGCTGACACAATTCAATATGGAACCACCATCAATGTTATTTTTTACAGTTAGAGATAAGATTGATATTACATACAATTTAAAATACAAAAAGGAGTTTTAGATGAAAAAGAATATTTTTTTAATATTAATGTTTACAACATATCTATTTTCAGATAGTTTTA
>CBFDEF010000102.1:0-5001 GCA_965603755.1 uncultured Arcobacteraceae bacterium | reverse complement strand
TTCATCATCAAAATAAAAAGGATGATTAAATTATGAATATAAAAAATATTAAATCAATAGATCTACTGCATAAATTTTTTGAATTAAAAAGTTTAACAAAGTACGAAGAGTGGAGTGAAGAAAATTTTAAAGATAATGAACCAAGACTATATAGGTATCAACAACTAAAAGCAATATTTTTAGCTTTTGAAATACCTTTTGATATAGATAAGTTTATGTCTGGAGAATTTATAAACCATACAGATAAAAAATATACAAATGTTATAAATAATATTTCAAATGATATCGGATACAAAGTAAACGGCGAAGGTCTAAGGATCGCTTTTAATCGGTTGATTATTTATTGTTCTGGTTTAAAACAAACTTTGTTCTTTAATAATGGAGTTTTACTTTCTACTAATGAATTTGAATTTGCAAATAAAAAGATATATTCTATGAACAATATTATTAAAAAAAATATATTAGATATAGAAAATATTTTATCAAGTATAGTATGTCCTAAAAATCTAACATTTACAATAGATGAACTAAATTTAAAATATAACTATCCAATTGTTGATCTTAATTTAATTGATATGAATTATTTATAAAAGGAATAGAGTATATATTAAGCTTTATTATTTGTGCAATAATTTGGTTTTCTGTGTAGATTAGCAATAGCAATAATTAATATACTATCTTCTCTAATTTGATAAATTATACCATAGGGGAAATTTTTTACTAAACATCTCCTAGTATTTTTAGACATAGGATGCCAACCCTTAGGATAAAATTTTATCCGTTCTATTGCATTTTCTATTTCATTTATAAACCTATAACCTAAATTTATCTGCTCATTTTCATAATACTCAAAAGTATCATCTAGTTCTATCTTTGCAATATCTGAAAAGCTAATACTCATGTGTGTAATTAAATAGTTTTATACTTTGCAAAAACATCTTGAGCAGGAATAGATTTCATTAGACCATTATCATATGCAGATACTCTATTTTCTACCTCTTCTTCCCACATTTTATCAATATCTTTATTTGGTATATCAAGACTTAATAACAGTTCATCAATTAGATGAATTTTTTCAATTGGCTTCATCGTTAGAGCTTCTTCTTTAATTGACATGAATACTCCTTTCCTTTTACATATTAGATATGAGCAAATTATACATGAAATTATCTAAATAAACAAATTTATATTATCTTTACAAACGAACTAAGGTGTTCGCTATATAACTATATACTTCCAATCTAAAAACAAAATAAGGATAAAAAATGTATAAAAAAATAATCGCTATCGTATTAATATCAAGTAGTGCATATGCTGTAAATTGTTTTAGCAGTTATGGTTTGAGCTATGGAGAAAAAAGTTATTGTGAATCTAGTGCATTGGGTACTGGGCAGGGAAGTGGATTAAGTTATTTGATGAGTGCAACAAATAGAGGTAAAAAAGCTTTTCCAAATCTTTCAAATAAAAAGATTTATAATATATGTCATAAAGCACTAGTAAAAGATGGAAGATTTAATAGTACGCCGTATGAAAATATATTTATGAGTGGATGTGCAAAAAAATTAGGATATAGGTTTAAATAATATTATTACGAACTAATGTATTTGTTTAGAAATATTATACTTCTATTCACATTAAAATATAAGGAGAAGAAAATGAAAAAGTTATTTTTAAAAAGTTTATTAATTCTAGGTATGGCAAGTGTTGTATTTAGTGGATGTTCAACAAAACAAGCAACATCAGAAGAGATTTATATAAGTCAAGAGTTAGAAGATGCACCCCAATGGGTAATGAAACCAAAAGTTGAAGGATATATCTCTGAAATGGGAAGTGCCTCAAGAAATGCAGGAGATGATTTTAATTATCAAAGAGAAGAGGCAATATCAGAAGCAAGATCAAATATGGTAAAACAAATTGAGATAAAAGTTAATACTATGTTTCAATCATTTAAAGAGACAACAGGAAGTGGTGAAGATTCTACTTTTGACAATTCTAGCAAAACAGTTTCAAAACAAATTGCGACAGGAGTTTTAAAAGGAACTATTGTAAAAGAAACTTGGATGAGTAAATCAGGTACTTTATATGTTCTAATGGTTATAGATACAAGCACAATTGAAAATGCTATGGGAAAAGCTATAAAAAGTTCATTTAACAATGATAATGCTTTACATCAAAAATTTTTAGCATCAAAAGCTCAAGGTGAACTAACAGAAGAATTAGAAAAATTAAATAAGAAAGAATAAGGATAAAAAAAGATGAAAAAACAAAACAGTATTTTAACAGTAAGTAAAAGATTAGTATTAGGTGGAGCAATATTAGCTACTTTAAGCAGTTCAGCGTTTGCAGGACAAGGTGGTCTAATGGCAGGTTATACAAGTGCAGATATAGATGGTACATCAGCAAGTGGGGTAAGTATAGGTTATGGTGCATATTTTGGTGAAACATATAAACAATCAATTGGCTTAAGTATTGATTATTTAGGTGATAATAATAGTAATAATGAAGAAAAAGGGAATATGGGAAATATATATTATACATTAGGGTATGAGGTGTTACCTGACACTGTTGCATATGGTACAGTGGGATATGGTTTTCAAGCTTTAGGCAGTTCCGCTTATGCCTCTGGATTATCTACAGGAATTGGTATGCAATATAATATGACTAAAAATATAATAATTGATGCAAGTTATAAAAACTTTGATCTAAGTTATCAAGATTTAGATTATGATGTAAAAACTACAAACATAAGCTTAGTATTTAAATATTAAGCTTACTAAACATTTTAATGCAACTATATAAACTCTTATCTAGTTGCCTTTAAAATTATAATTCTTTTATTAAATATTAACAATATAGGAGTTCTCTATGAAAAAAAAACATTCTATCTCAATATTAAATATTATATTAATCTTATTTTTAACTGGCTGTTCATTAACAAATCAAAATTCAATTTATAAACTTGAAAATACTAAACAAAATAAACTTAAAAATAATATCAAAACAATTAATAGCAATAATAAATTCAAAGCATATATAAATAAAAAAGATAAAATAAAATTTTTATGTTATAAAGGTGATACTAAAATTTGTAACTATTATGATAATAAAAAACACAGTCATTATGGACAAGTACCTGAAGAAGAGGTGTTTTGGATAAATGAGAAAGGATATTATCCAAATATTTCTACAAATACAAATGATATACAATGTGGTGCAGGAACTATGCTTGGTTGGTTAACTATCTTACCGCTTGGTTCTGAAAAAACAAATTTTACAAACTATAATGATATAAATCCAAGTATATGTAACTATCGGTTTTCAAAAATTGATAGTACTCAAATGTCAGAGAGAACAGTAGTAGGTATGTTGACTTTTATGACACCTTATCTTACTGCTGGAAATATGCATACTAGAATGTTTGATAAAAATGCTTTTGTAGAATCAATTCATAACTCAAATATAGATTCTTTTAAAAAACAATTATTTGATATGGAGTCAAAATATGAGATCAAAGGTGGACTTGATGTTATATATCTAGAAAAAGATGATATAAAAAATAACTTGGAAAATAAATATAAACAACTACTAAAAGATAACTCTTTAAAAGCAGGTATTATATTTTTGCTAAATGATACCAATAAACTGATTGATATAACAATATTTGACAAATATAAAGACAAAGATATGATAAACTCTATATCTTTACAAATCTCAGACTTACTAAATAATATATCACAAGAGGATCAACACAAAGTTAAATATGATGAAATCATATCATTGATACCAAAAGAGATAGAGCTACCAAAATTACCAGAAGTAAAAATAGTTATAAAGAATGAGTTTGAAAAACAATCAGAGTTTGAACAAAGAATAAAAAAGGGGGTAAGAAAAAGAGAGTCAAAAATAAGTCAACTACAAAGAAACTATTCATTAGCTGTATTAAAAAGAAACAACTATATTAAAAAATTACAAAAACTATATATAGAATATCTTGATAAGATAGTTTATAATAAAAATAAATTACTAAATGAGCTAGATCAAAATATACCATTATTATCAAAAGTTCTTTTTTTAGAAAATTTATCTGGTTATGATGCAAATAATTTTAACTACGATTCTGAAAATGAAAAAATCTATTTTAATATCTATTCTAAGAATAAAAAGTTTTATCAAAAAGTAGTAGCAAATATTCCACCAAATAGTGCAAAGAGAATTAAACAAAATAGAACATTTAAAATAATTCCAAATATTAAATTTACTAATAACATGATTGAACTATCTTCATTTAAAATATTAGAAACCTCACAAAATAATTATTTTGAAGCAATATATACAAATGTTAACTATAAACCACAAAGTGCAAAAGTAACTATTATAAATGTAGATAAGGCGTTAAAAAAGAATATTTCAATTCATTTTAAAAAATACAAACAAAAAGAAAAAACTATTGTAGATATTGCAAAAAAAGAAGTATGGTATATTGATATTATAAAAAGAATTAATGCAAAAGTTCCAAAATGGTTTATAACTCCATATAACACAAAAGATATTATTGGATATGGAGATGGGGATACAATAGAAGAGGCAAAAGCAAATGCAAGAAAAGACTTAGCTCAAATGGTACATGTAAATATAAATACAGTTTCTCTAAATATTAAAGAGATTAATAATTTTAAAAATTTCCATAGTCTAAAACAAAAAATAGAACAATCATCCAATATAGAATTAAATTCTAAAAACTACACTCTGTATAAACAAGAGAAATTAGATGGGAGATGGTATGTTGGATTTATCCTTATCAATAGTATATAAAGCTCTCTTTAAAAGAGCTTTAATATTAAATATAGCTTAAATTTATATTTCAAAAAATATTAAATTTCCTTTAGTTGTCGCATTTGTTAAATATTAACAATATATTCTTTTAAGCTATTTTTAATTCTATTTCATATATAATCCACAACTTAAAAAAATTAGGGAGTTCAAAGTGTTTGATGTTTTAAC
>CBFDEF010000101.1:0-5006 GCA_965603755.1 uncultured Arcobacteraceae bacterium | reverse complement strand
CGTGAGCTCCAAATGCACCAAGCGCAACGCTTAAAGCCATTATAATTGAACCATATTGTAAAAATTTTTTAGTTGTACTACTCATTTTTTTCCTTATAATTTTCCTAATTCTTCATTTGAAAAAATTATTATATCATAAAAGAGTTATTAATTTAAAAATTCTAAGTTCATGTTAGATATAATACTTACTTATGGCAAATAAAGATTATCAAACAATTTCATTTTATAAATTTGCACAATCTATGGGTGCTATTGAGACTAAAACTGATGATATTGATAAAAACGAACTTCTTTTAAAATCTTTTCTTTTTTTAAATAAAGATATTGTTCTAACAAAAAAACAAGAACAAGAGTATGAAATTTTCAAAGATAGATATAATCGTTATTTACAATATTGTGTTCAAAATAATTTTGCAAATGAAAATAATCTACAAGAGATAAAATCCTTAAATATTACTACGGTCCCAGATATGTCAAAAATTAAAATTCCAGATATAAAAAAAGAGCTTGAAGAGATGGATATAGATCTATCTAAATTGGGTGATATATTTAAACAATTGTCAAAAAAGTAAAATAGGATTTTAAAGTGATAGAGATATTGATGATTGAGGATGATTTAGAGATAGCTGAATTATTAGAACTGTACTTAATGAAATATGATATTACTCTAACAAATTATGATACACCTTATTTAGGGGTAAGTGGATTAAAAATAAAAAAATATGATATGGTTATATTAGATCTATCTTTACCTGAAATAGATGGGATAGAGGTTTGTAAAATGATACGAAAAACTTCAAATATACCTATAATTATATCAAGTGCAAGAGGTGATATACAAGATAAAGCAAAATGTTTTGAGCTTGGTGCTGATGACTATTTACCTAAACCTTATGATCCACAAGAGTTAGTTTTACGTATAAACTCTATTTTAAGAAGAAATACTATTATAAAAGAATCAAAAAATAAAAACAAGCTAAATTTTAAAATAAATAAAGAAAATATGCAAATATTACAAGATAATATTCCCCTTGATTTAACAACAACCCAATACCACATTATGGAATACTTTATAGATAAATCAAATCAAGCAATAAGTAGAGAGGAGTTACTTCTAAATGTGGAGTCAATTAAATATGAAAGCAGCCATAAAAGTATTGATGTACAAATAGGGAGAATTAGACAAAAAATTGAGAAAAATCCAAAAAAACCAGAATATATAATATCACTAAGAGGGGTTGGATATAAACTTATTAACTTATAGTTCAATTTTTTTAAATATTATATTATTGATTGTTTTATATATATCAATCATAAAATATAGAAAAAAATATAATGAACAAAAAACTATCACAAGTGCTAGAGAGTTGCTTTTACGAAATATTATGCATGAGATTAAAACACCTATTACAAAAGGGTTGTTGATCTCAAATATGATGGGTGATAGTAAATTTAAAGATAGTCTAAAAAGGGCATTTTTTAGACTAGAATATCTAATAAAAGAGTTTACAAGACTTGATAAATCAACTCACGCATATATCAATCTTGAAAAAAAAGAGTTTAGAGTTATTGATATCATTGATCATGCTTTAGATATTTTGCTTTGTGATATAAATGATATAGATTTAGAGATAAAAGATAACATAACTATAAGAGTTGACTATGAACTTTTCTCACTTGCTATAAAAAATCTTATTGATAATAGTATAAAATATGGAGAAGAAAAGCCAAAAATTATTTTAAAAAACAACTCAATATATATATTAAATAAAGGGGATAAATTATCAAATCCACTAGAAAGTTATAATAAACCATTTAATAGAAAATATGAAAATAGTGATAGTTTAGGACTTGGAATTTATATAATAAACAATATTCTAAAAGCTCATAATTTAGTTCTACAATATCAATATAAAGACTCATCAAATATATTTTATATAAATTTTAATCAACAATAACAACATATACACTCAACTGTTACTTTTCGTTTACCCTTTAAAGGCATAATATAGCTATACAAAATAAGGATGATGATATGACTATAACTAGTACACCAAATGTATTACAACCTCAATCACTTTTTAATACGCCTAAAGTTGAACCAAAAGATGTTAAATTTCCTGATCCAATTACTCTTTCTCCAAGTATTGGAGGTGATTATATTGATATAACAGAGATAGGACTTACAAGAGATTCACTTAATGCAATTGATATAAATAAAGATAGTTCAATAAGTAAAGATGAGTTAGAATCAGCTTTATCTTATATGCTTGAACTATCACAAGATAGTCCAATGTCACCACAAGAGTTTGGTGATATGATGGGACAAATAGGTGTAGAAGTTCCCCTTTCTCCACAAGAGCGAAATCAAAATCAAAGCCAAAATCAAAGTAAAAACCAAGAATCAGATATTTTAGAGATTCTTCAAACAGATGAAAGCACAACGCAAGAGACACCAGCAACCACACCATTATCTAAAGATGAGATGTTAGATTACACAATGGAGATTATGAATACTCTAATGGGTGCGTTAAAAGAAGAAGACAAATTAAATGGAACAAATAAAAGTAATGATTTATCATCTTATAAACAAGTTATGAATATGATAAATGAACAAACACAAGATAATAAAACAGCACAAAATATAAGTAAATTTATCTCTAATATATAAACAAAATATTGTATCAAAATCAATTTATA
Organism: uncultured Arcobacteraceae bacterium; assembly: GCA_965603755.1. Taxonomy (GTDB): domain Bacteria; phylum Campylobacterota; class Campylobacteria; order Campylobacterales; family Arcobacteraceae; genus JAIOSF01. The sequence goes on along the minus strand of CBFDEF010000101.1, from coordinate 2,306 downwards.
ATAATTTTATTAGTTATTAGATAAAATGCTACAAATCTTAAAGGTTAGATATGGAAAACTTGGATAGCAGTGTTATTTTTATAAAGCATGATGGCTTATTAAAGCAAGCAGAAATACAATCTATGACCGAGATTTTAGAGAATGATATGTTGTGTGATAATATAAATATAAGTTTATTAACAAATGTTGTTACAATATTTATTGAATTATCTCAAAATATTATGAAATACTCAAAAAATGAAACTGTTGATTGTAGATTAATAGATCCCAGTGGAGTTATTTTAGCATCAAAAGATGATGATTGTAATTATTCTATACAGAGTCAAAATATCATATCAGTAGAAGATAAAGAAAAGTTAGAATCTAAACTTATTGAAATAAATAGTTTAGATAAAGATGAAATCAAAAAAAGGTATAAAGAGCTAAGAAAAAGTGGACAAAACACACATGAAAAAGGTGGAGGGATTGGCTTATATGAGATTGCAAAAAGATGTGATAAAATTCATTATAAGTTTATGAAACTAAATGAGGATAAATTTATTTTTCACCTAAAAGTTACGGCAAAAAATAAACTATAAATATATAAACTATATAATAACTTCACCCTTAGGTGTGACCCTTACTTTATCAATACCAAAACAGATATTTGCCATCTTTCTTGGTGTTTCATTTTTATAAAGCTCTACAATTTTACTTATTGTTTTTAACTCTTTTTTAGTAAATAAACTTTTATCAAAATCCTCTTCCATTTTTATAAAATTAAGTTCTGTATAGTTTGATTTTTCAAGAATCTCAATATCTAAATGGTCTAAAAGTTCTTGGATAATATAAAGTCTATCATCCTCTTCCTCTAAATCTTCATTATTAATCATAACTCCAAAGATATTTGATAAAGTTTCAGGTTCTGGGCTTCTATTACCTTTGATGTAAAGTTCCCCGAATATTTTCTCATCATAATTTTTTAAATGATCAAAATCTATTAAAAATAGCAAAACTGCAAGTTTTTTATCATTTAGGTTAGATACCTTATTTTCAATCATATAAAGTATAGCGTTAGCTACTTTAGTAATATCAATTTTCAAATTATTTCCTTATTATTTTTTAAATATTTTAAATATTTTTTTGCTGTTATCTCTTGTCCATTAACAAGAACATGTGTAGCAATACCTCTTTTACATAACTCTTTTGTGTCCATCCAGAAATCTTGACCTATTAGCATATCTTTAAACTCTTTTTTTGATAAAAAATTGTTTTTCAATATTACATCTTTAAAGAAATCTCTTAAATGTCTTGTACTGTGTTTGTATCTAGATTTTATCTCTCCACCTTTTCCAGAGATTCCTCCAGAATAATCATGAAACATCAAATCACTTCTTGGAGTAACAACTCTTTTATCACCCATACAAAAAGTTAAAGCTCCCATTGAGTATCCACAAGAATCAAGTATCGTAGTGGTTCTTTGATGAAACTTATTTTTTATAATTGAATAAAATTGGCTACCTTCATTTACTAGTCCCCCTCTTGAATTTATTCTTAATTCAAGTGTATCAAACTCCCCTGCATTCCATAGCTCATTAAATATCTCATGCAAGCCTCTCTCTTTTTCCATAAATGAATCTATAAACAATCTATACTTTGTATGAACAGGCTCTTTTTTATAAGTATCAGCAGATAACTTTATCTCTTTTGCCTCTACCCTTGTTTTAAATAATGTGTGATGATTTGAGTTTAATTTTTCATCTTTTATCTCTTTTTTTATCATTATAAATACCTCATATACTCTTTAATTAAAACATTATATCATAATATCAATGTATCATAATTATTATTAGGAGTACAATTTCAGCATAAAATGGTATTATTCAAATAAAAAAGGATTTATCTATGTTAGATTGGGATTATCAACTAGACATTATACGAGAAGACTCTAAAGATTCAACAGGGGCAGTAAATGCACATAAAATTTCTATTTTATCACTTGAAGATGGTGAAATTCTTACTTCAATAGATCAAGATCATACTTTTAAAATATCACAAGAAGAAGCCAAAACTATTGCAAATGCTTTTAAAACAAAAAATTTCAATACTTTTGAAAATGATGGTATAAACATCGAAGAGATAAATTATACGTTTAAAAATAGTGCGGATGACAAAATAGTATTTGCAAAAAAAGAAGATTTAGGAACACTTACTATACAAAAAACAATAACTAAGTTAATCATAGGATTTACACAAGAAGGGTATCAACAAAGTGGTACAAACTTAGCTTTAAAAAATATTGCTAGGTATTTTGAAAAGATTAAGCT